>JAOUPE010000296.1 GCA_029880025.1 Caldifarciminota bacterium | reverse complement strand
AAAGGCAGAAAAATTTGATTGCTTTGCTGGAAGCACTAAAAGCGTTGCCTTATGAGCTTACAATAATAGGTAAGGGCAGTATGAGAAAAGAACTACAAAAGAAGGCAGAAGCGGATAATATAAATGTCAGGTTTATAAATAGTGTCTCTCACTTAAAACTCCCTGAAATCTTGAATCAACATGAAACATTCATTTTGCCGTCCCTTTATGAAGGGACCCCGAAGGCCCTTTTAGAGGCAATGAGTTGTGGACTTCCAGTTATAGGTACGGATATAAAAGGTATAAATGATATAATCGAACATAAAAAGAACGGTTATTTATGTGATACTTCCGCGAGTTCAATTAAAGAAGGGATCCTGGAATTGCTGGGGAACAAAACAGTTCAAGAAAGGATAAGCATCAATGCACGGCGGACTATTTTGAAAAATTTCAGTATAGAGGTAGGTTTGGATAAAGAGAAAGGGATTTACCAAAATATTGAGGTTGGTGAAATATGACAAGTGCCTGGAGAAATATAATAAAAGACTTAGAATTTTATCTAATTGAGATTTCCATCTTAAGTAAGACGAGGAAATACAAGATAGGTTTTATAATAAACAAATTTTTGATGCCTTATAGTAAAGTGATGGCTTCCAGCCGAATAAGGGTTTATGACGTGATAAAAATGTTTTGGCATGATAAGGATTTTTTGGTAAAACTATACGGGCCTTTTAGAAAGTATGATATAGTGATTTTTCAAAAAAAGTTTGATGAGAGGGCTTTTGGGATAGCTAAGAAATTGAAAGAAAGAAAAACAAAAGTTATTTTAGACATTAATGTTAATTATTATGACGCCTCTTCTAAGTACATCGAGAAAAAGCAAAAGGAAGATGTTATAAGATTTACAGAGCTTGCAGACGGTGTTATTGTTCCAACTGGTTTCTTGAAAGAATCTATAAAGACAATTTTCCCAGGGAAAAAAGTCTGGGTTATAAAAGAATCTATAGAAGATAAATTTTTTGAAGAAAAGAAGGAAAAATTTGTCGAACCCTTAAAGCTAATATGGTGCGGATATAGTGCGAAGGCACGGGAACTGTTATTGATTGCGGACGTCCTGACGGGTCTATATAAAAAAATAGGCTTTGAGTTAATATTAATCTGCGATAAAGATCCGAAAATAAGAATTGGCAATGTCCCTATCACATTTATTAGGTATAATCATTCTGAAATTCCAGCGCTATTGTTGAAGGGGGACATATTTATTGCGCCCAGGGAACTTAGTGATAGTTATAATTTAGCGCACTCTTTCACAAAAGTTGGCATCGCTATGGCGGTAGGATTACCTATAGTAGCGAGTCCCGTCCCCTCTTATCAAAATTCGCCTGCTGTTCTGTGTGCGGACAGAGAAGAGTGGAAAGAGAATCTTGAAAAGATGCTAATAGACATTCATTTTCTGGAATATCTTTCCCGGAAAGGGAGAGAATACACAAAGGAGAATTATTCTCCTCGAGTAATAAAGCCTAAATACGAAAAACTATTTATGTCTGTATTGAAATCCAATGATGAACGTTTCAATTCTATATAAATTTAGAAAAGGTCCCTGGGGCGGAACGAATCAGTTTCTCCGGGCATTAAGAAAAGAATTTATTAAAATGGAGGTTTATGAGGAAGATGAGGAAAGAGCAGATGTAATTTTGTTTAACAGTTATCCTTCGAGCTCGGAATATTTTTTTGATAAAATTCTCAAGATAAAGAAGAAATACCCATCCAGAATTGCAATTTATCGTCTGGATGGGCCAATTTCATTATATCGAGGTAAAGACAAAGAAGTTGATAGAATCATAGCCGTATTTAATAAACTTTTCGCTGACGGAATTATTTTTCAATCAAACTGGTGTAGGGAAAAGAATAAAAGACATTTCAATATTTTTTCTAGATATGAAACAGTAATTCACAACTCTCCTGATAATGAAGTGTTCAATAGAAAAGGAAGAAAAAAATTTAATCCGAATGGGAAAATAAACCTTGTTGCTACGAGCTGGTCTTGTAATTGGAGGAAAGGATTTGACATTTATAAATATTTAGATGAAAATCTGGATTTTTTGAGATATGATATGACTTTCGTTGGTAATTCACCAATTGAATTCAAAAACATAAAATGGATAAAACCAGTTCCTCCTGAAAAGGTAGCCGAAATTTTAAAACAGCATGACATCTTTATCACCGCTGCCAGAAATGATCCATGTTCCAACTCTTTGATTGAAGCGCTATCTTGCGGCTTACCTGCGGTTGCATTGAACGATGGAGGTAGTCCAGAATTGGTTCAAAGAGGAGGAGAGTTATTCAATGGCAAGGATGATATCATAGGTAAAATAGAAAAAGTATCCATTAATTATCACTATTATCAATCTCAAATTCCCACATTTTCAATGGAAAGAATTGCTCAAAGTTATCGCGAATTTGCTGAAAAGATTTACAGGGACGTCCAGAATGGGGAATATCAGCCAAAGCAAGTTAACCCTTCAACGATAGTCAATTTTTATAAAATGAAATTAATGGTTTTAATACGGCAAGGATTAAACAAATTTAGAACCGTAAAAGAGAGAATATGCAGAATTTAAAACAGTATCTACAGTATTACTTCTGGGCAACATATCATAGGAGACTCTTAGATAAGCTCTTAGAACAAAGCAAAAATTACTATAAGGGAGTGGTTTTGGATATTGGAGGTAGGGACAGAGGTAGTTTTGTGAGCCCGAAAGATAAAGTTGAGAAATGGATATTCGCCGATATTGAAAACAAATATAAGCCTGACATAGTCATGGATGTTTGTGACATGAGTGGGATAAATAATGAAAGCATTGATGTGGTAAATGCTATTGAACTTTTTGAACATGTAGAAAATCCAAAAAAGGGACTGAGAGAATGTTACCGTGTTTTGAAGAAAAGAGGAATAATGGTCTTATCGGCCCCATTC
>JAOUPE010000295.1 GCA_029880025.1 Caldifarciminota bacterium | reverse complement strand
CAAAGAAGAATTTGAGTATGATGCCGAGTCCGCCTGAGGCGGATTACCGTTGTCCGGCTGGTAAATTATTACTACCTCGGAGAAGAGGAATACCGAAGAGCCGATATAGCGAGAAAGAAGTAACAGTTTGTCGAACCGAGCAAGGGATTTGTTTATCTTGTGCGAAGAAGGATAAGTATACGGAGACCCAAAAAAAAGGTAGGTCGGTCAATGACCCGGAGTGTGTATGAAGCGGAACGGAAGCGAATGCGTCAGAAACTAAAGACTGCGGCAGGAAAATCGGTATATGTTAAGCGGAAATGTATCACCGAACCTGTGATTAGGCAACTAAAGGTTGTAGGACGATTCATCCAGTTTCTGTTAAGGGGGATAATGGGAGTGAGGATTGAATGGAAATGGGTGACGTTGGCGCACAATTTATTGAAAATTGCACGGCGGGTAATGATGGGAAATGTGAAGTTAGCTTGGAAGCTTTAGGTATGAAATAAAGCGGTGAACTTTCAAATAGCTATGTTGACTCAATAAAACATGATGATTAAATTAATCAAAAGGCTAAATGGGAAAACTTAAAACAGTTTTTAGACAAGTTCAGTGTCCCCAGATTTCTTCCATAAAATTTAGGGATTAAATTTAATTATTTGGATACCGGATTCGGTTGTAGGAATGAATATGTAAGGAAATTTAACAAAAATTTCATCATCTAATTTGTCTTCAATTTGATAGGAACCAAGATAATCCATTTTGTCAGTAGAAATTATTTTAAAAACTCTTAAAGTCGATGGATGGGAAACAGTAAATAGATATTTATTTTCTGTTGCTACACTTCTAATATCCGAAGGAAAAGAGTCGTTTGGGATGATTATTCTGAATTCGGTAGGCGCCAAAATTTGAAGGAGCTGGGTCTCTCTTCCGCCATAGATACAAATTAGAGAGTCAAGCAACTGAATTTTGTGACTCGTGATTTTGATATCCTTAAGATTATAAATTTCAAATGGAAAAGTTGGGTCTGAAATATCAAATACAGAAAGTCCCTTTGTGGTCAATGAATAAGCATAAGGATATTTAATAATAAATTGTTTGATCCCAAGTCCGTAGCGAAAGCCAACTTCGGTTAGCAGATTATTTTTTGACAAATCTAATATAAAAAAGGCGTCGCTATAATATTCTGATGCATACATATACGGGTAATCGATTTCAAAATGGTTTATGCCATAAATACAAGATGAAACAGGCGAAGGTTTTTGGGGATTGGAAATATCTAAAATTTCGTAACCTGTATAGGCGTGTTTTCCTATTATCTTAATGTCTGGGATTTGCCTTGAATAGGGGTAATAAAAAATTTCTTTTATGAAATTCAAATCTGAAATATCAAAAATTCTTATTCCTTTGTCGCGAAAGACAATAAGAGCATTGGACTTATAAAAAGCAAGTGATTGGGGTAAACTAGGAATTGGAAAATAACTCAAAAACTTAGGTTCTTTAATATTTCTTAAATCCCATATTGATAGACCTTGACTTTGAGATAATAGATAAACTAAATCATCATAAACATAGCCATCTTTTATGTCACCGGCTATGCCTTTTAGATAACGATCCTCACCCCACTTCTTGTACTTTCGCCAAAATAAATCCCTCAAATCGAATTTAAAATCTAACGTCTCACTCGCTTTAATTAAGATTAGTCCTTCGAAAATAGAATACAATGGGTCGCCTTTTAAGAACATTTTAAAACCATCTGGGTTGGTTTTGACAGCTATCCTTTTTGGATTTGAAAAATCGTTAAGAGAGAATATTTTTAAAAAATAATGAAAGGTATGAGGTGGGTCTTCGGTGGCTTGATATAAAGTATCTTTTTTTAAAGCGAATCCAAGGGTTCTGTTGACGGCTAGAGAACCCATGGGTAACAGTTGCTTAGGGTTTTTTATATCCAGAATTTGAATATCCATATGAGACTGGTATAAAAGATAAGTACGGAAGACAGAAAGTCCGCGAATAGCATTTCCTGCTAAGTATCGTCCAATAATTTGCATTTCTTGTTTCTTCCCGATACTAATTACAAAAATTGAATCGTCACTACTAAGAAAGAGATGATTTTCATAAAAGACTATTGACTTAATAGCAGGCAGAGTATCTAATTTACCTACTAGTTCGGGCAGTTTTAAATTATCTACTTTCCATATTTCTAAACCAAGCCCAACACCACCCAAATAAAGATAAGGATATTGAAGTAACGCTGATTTAATTACTCCCCTTGTGCGAATCGCATCAGAAATTTTCTTAATTTTTGAAGGATTTGAAACATCTAAGATATAAACTCCACCGCCAGAGGCAAGATAAATATGTTTTCTCGCTTCATCAAAAGCCATTGCATTGGCTTGACCAAATGGCCAGTTACCAACAAATTCAAAAGAAATAGCGAGCGCGTTATGCAAAATAATAATCAAGATAACAGCAATAATTTTCAACTTCATTTGAATTTCTCGGCAAATTTTGAATTTAAAAGAATGCCCATCGGTTGTGACCAGTAAAAGATTATTTTATCTTTATCCCATATCGGAAAAGAAATATAGGTTAAATTTATCGTTTTTATAAGATTTCCATCCCAATCATATGCCCTGAACAGAGGTTTCCTGGATACATAGAATCCGTTACTATCATAAAAAAACTCGCCAAAATTTTCTGGAATTACAAAAGATTTATACGGTGTTCCATCCTTTACTGAAATCAGAGTTAATGTTCGTTCTTTAATAGCGGGTATAAATTTTGAAGTTAGGGATGGCAAAAAAGAAGAAATCCATCTTTTTCCCCACTTAGTATGCTCAGAAAAAAATGGTAATATAGGAAAATGAGAAAAACCATCGTTTTTGAGTTTCAGAATAATTTCATCTGAGAAATCTCTATATACCAGACTGTCCCCCTCAATTCGAACAAAACCGTTATTATTGATGAAGATATCAGAACCTATTCT
>JAOUPE010000294.1 GCA_029880025.1 Caldifarciminota bacterium | reverse complement strand
CCAGTTTGATATTAACTGCCAAAGCCACCGATATGAACAAGGCAAAGGTCAAAAAAATCCGCTTCATTTTAGTTGTCCTTTCTTTAATCTCTGTTCATCTGTGTTAATCTGTGGTTAAAATCTTAAGCGGAGAGAGAGGGATTTGAACCCCCGGTTGCCTTGCGGCAACACGTGATTTCGAGTCACGCGCCTTCGTCCACTCGGCCATCTCTCCGTGCTGCGAATTAAGCGAATTATACCCAATAAGTCGAATCTATTTGATAAATTTGTTATCATTCGGTCAATCCGTTTTTAATCCGTTGAGCCTCAAAAAATGTTTTCAATAACACCTTGGATTCTTCGATTCTTACACCTGAAATAACATCAAAGGTATGATTAAATCTTGCGTCAAACGGAATATTGTAAACCGAACCACAAGCGCCAAATTTTTCATCATATGCACCGAAAACTAAACGTTTGATTCTTGAAAGCACTAATGCACCGGTACACATCAAACAAGGTTCAAGGGTAACATAAATTGCAGCATCATTTAGCCGCCAGTTATTGAGAAAATTTGCCGCGGCTGATAAAGCAATAATTTCGGCATGGGCGGTCGGGTCTTTAAGTCGTTCGGTCGAGTTATGTCCCCGTCCGATAATTCGGTCATTAGCAAGTACTATCGCACCCACTGGCACTTCTTTTTCGTCCAATGCCTTTTTTGCTTCAATTAGAGCTTCATTCATCCAATATTCGTCAGTCATAATACAAATAAGCCACGGAGTCACCGAGCCACCAAGAAAAAACTCTGTGTTCTCTGAGTCTCTGTGGCATGTTATCTCCACGCGCCCGAGAGGATTCGAACCTCCAGCCTACGGATTCGTAGTCCGGCACTCTATCCAATTGAGCTACGGGCGCGTAATAATTCAATTCCAATAACTTATATTTTTTTATGATTTTAAGGGATTCAGAAATAATGTCAACAAATAATAAATAAGTCAAAAACTTTAAGGTGCGGCATAGCCTCCCGTGCTCTTTGACCATTCTATCATTACACCTTTATAATATTATTAAATTCAGTATTTGTCAATCAAAAATCATCAGTTACTCAAGGTTGAATTAAAAAAAGAGCCGAGCAATACTTGCCCGGCTCTAAATCTGAATGATTTACGAACTAACGCACAACGACAAACGATTGGGTAGTTGCGATACCAGAACCAGTCACTCGCACAAAATAAGTACCGGCCGAAACCGAATGCCCATCATTTGCTTGTAAGTTCCAGAAAATCGTTCTATTATTTCGTGTATTCAGTTCCCAGTTAGCTACGGTCCGACCAGAAATGTCAAGGATTGTAAGTCTGCTTGCCTTTTGCGAAACACGAAATTGTATTGCTTTACCACATTGAACTGGATTTGGGTCAATAGTTAGAACTGGTTCATCGATCATCGGCTTAGTTTGTTCTGAAACTCCGGCGCCGAAAGTTAGATATTGCATATATTTTTCCAAGAGAGCATCACGTTGGGTTCCGCTAATTGCTCCAAAGATAGCTGCCGATAGTATTGTCCGATAATTCGAGTTCTCATAGCAGACTGCTCGTCCGATTGCCGATTGGTCAAGCAAATAGAGTCTACCGCCATTCGCATCAAGTAGGTCGACATAGCTGTCAGGACCTTGCTCATATGGATAGTTGAAATTCATCCCTTCGGCAAAAGTTCCGGTCTGACCGGTTAAACTCTGGACATTACCGGTTGGATTACCGTCTCCTAAGTAGTTAGCACCAAAAAAAGGCCAGAACTCGTTAGTCCGGTTGTTATAAGCAAAGTCACCGCCTTCGGCATAAACGCCTTTGCCGGAGTTGAGGAAATTTATTAGATTTAATCTTTCAGTCGAACCGACTGTGCAATTATCCCCTCAGCACCGAAACCAACCCATGAGACAGAACACGACATCGAATCCGCTCAAATCGGTTGGAAGGTATCCATTGTAAACTTCTACGGTATGACCTTGATTGACTAACATATGACGGACCCAATATGAACAATCTATCGAATCGGTTATTTGTGGGTCGTAAAACCGGTCAAGCGTATCGTAATTCCAGACACAAACATTTGCCGCTTGAATCGCTATCGGAACCAGAAGCAGTGATGACAGTAAGATCATGCTTTTACTTCTCATTATACCTCCTTTTTGGGTAAGATATGATTTGATAAAGGCTAGTAAATAAAAAGAAAATCGAAAATAAATCAATACTTTCAACCTTTTAGTATTTATAATTTTACCAATGAATTAATGTTAGTCAAGAAAAATCCTGATAAATTAAACGAGAATTAATGATTCGGCGTTGATTAACGCTGGATTACTAATTTGTGACTGTAACTACAATCATCGATTCCGATTCGCATAAGATACACGCCAGTCGGTAGTTGCTTTCCAGTCTCATCAACACCAAACCAAGTTAGTTGACGAAACTTTGGCAACAAAGTTTTATAAACCAAATTGCCATTAACCGAATAAACAGTTACGACACCAGGTTCATAATTCTTATCATCCGTTGTTTCGATTTTCAGGCTCACAAATTTTGAAAATGGATTAGGTGCGGCAATCACTTTATTTGTTTTTACCGGTTGAGGTTTATCTGCGATATGAACTGGCAACAATGTTATATCACAGATGATTGTATCGCCAACCTGATGAATATTGCGGAAACTGATATTGGTGGGTATACCACGATTATCTTTGCTATTTGGAATTGAGTAATTATCGAATACTGTCCGGTTCCAGTTACCCGGAAGCGGGTCACTGGTGTCGCCCAATGCTTGATGATAAATGTGCGGGTCAGGTCGAATGCCGGAACCATGGTCGAGATGAAAGGTGCTGTCTTCTTCAAGGTCAACCACATTGTGCATTGCACCGCGTGAGGGGTCGATGTGCCAGATGAGCAAACCAGGTCCAGGCAGAGGTGAATCAAATCCTTTTTGCTGACGATTTTCTAAATAAAA
>JAOUPE010000293.1 GCA_029880025.1 Caldifarciminota bacterium | reverse complement strand
TATTTAACCGCCCGAATCGGGTCTCTCGACCCGAGAAGGGTCGATTCGACAGAGAACGCAGAGATAGCAGAGGAAAACCATTTTAACCACGGATAAACACGGATGGGCGCAGATACAGAATATTAACCGCAGAAACCGCGGAGATAGCAGAGAATAAACAACTGAAGATAGAGAAAAATCAGATGGTAAGGATAATTGACAAATTGTATTAACTACTATATAATACTTAATATGATTAAGCATGATGACACTAAACACAAGAATTCGGAAGAAGAATTACAAATCTTTCAAAAAGCATGTAAGAAGCACGGATTGAAAATTACTCCTCAGCGAATTGCCATTTATCAGGAATTAAAATCTTCAAAACAACACCCTTCCGCCATAACCATCTACCGAAAAATCAGAAATTATTTTCCTAATATCTCTTTGGGAACGGTAAACAGCACTCTGCTAACTTTTGCTGGAATCGGTTTGACGAAGGTTGTCGAATCGTCCGGCGACCCGAAACGGTTTGACCCGGATTTGAAACCACACCACCATTTTAAATGTCAGAAGTGCGGGAAAATAATCGACTTTTATAATAATAAATATGATGCTATCGATGTCCCGCCAGCAATAAGAAAAAGATTTGTTGTATTGAATAAGATTGTGCAGTTAGAGGGATTATGTGACCGATGCCGATAGACTGTAACATAGTAAATTTTTTATTCACAATTAGTAGTTACTACTAAATAGTAGTTAAACTTTATGATACCTTAGGTGAAAGAGGCGCTGAGTGATTAGTAAAATATGGTTTGAGGGTAATAAAATTCTTTTAGCCGAATTGAATAAAAAAGGAGGTTTAAATGGCAAAAGAACCTAAAAAACTAACTACCAATTTCGGTAAACCAGTCGATGATGACCAGAACAGCATCACAGTGGGAGTTCCCGGACCAACCATCCTCGAGGATATTCACCTTGCCGAAAAGCTAGCTCACTTCAATCGCGAACGTATCCCGGAGCGGGTGGTCCATGCTAAGGGAGCCGGCGCTGGTGGTTATTTCGAGGTTACCCATGATGTAACTAAATATACCAGAGCCAAGTTCCTTTCACAGATTGGTAAGCGCACCGAGGTCTTTGCGCGTTTCTCCACGGTTGGCGGAGAAAAAGGTTCGGCTGACTCGGCTCGTGACCCACGCGGCTTTGCCGTGAAATTCTACACTGAAGAAGGTAACTATGATATGGTTGGTAACAACACCCCGGTATTTTTTATCCGGGATGTCATCAAATTCCCTGACTTTATCCATACCCAGAAGCGTAATCCTGTGACCAATGCTAAGGACCCGGATATGTTCTGGGATTTTCTATCGCTCACCCCAGAATCAATCCATCAGGTAACGATTCTCTTTTCCGACCGCGGTACGCCAAAGAATTTTCGTCATATGAACGGTTATGGCGGTCATAGCTTTAAGTGGTGGAACGCCAAGGGTGAATATTTCTGGATAAAGCTACATTTCAAGACCGTCCAGGGTATTCAGAACCTAACCCGGCAAGAGGCAACCCGTTTGGCGAGCGAAAATCCTGACCATGCAACTGATGACTTGTATCATTCGATTGAACGCGGCGAATTTCCAGCCTGGGATGTTCAAGTGCAAATTATGAAACCAGAACAGGCAAAAAATTACAAATTCAACCCGTTTGACATGACCAAGGTATTGCCTCATGGCGACTTTCCGGTAATCCCGTTGGGTCGGATGGTGCTTAACCGAAATCCGAAAAATTACTTTGCCGAAGTAGAGCAGGCGGCATTTTGTCCGGGCAATTTTGTTCCCGGGGTCGGTCCTTCACCGGACAAGATGCTTCAGGGACGTATTATCTTCTATCACGATGCTCAACGTTATCGACTTGGACCAAATTATCATTTAATCCCGGTGAATTCTCCTAAGGGTGTTAAAGCGAATAATTACCAGCGCGATGGAGCAATGAGAGTCGACGAAAATGGTAGTGGTAGTCCTAATTATTATCCGAATAGTTTTGGCGGTCCAGAGCCGCAACCGGAAATGGCAGAACCCGCTTTGGAATTTTCCGGTAAAGGGGCTCGTCAACCACACAACCATCCAAATGATGACTTTGTCCAAGCTGGAGCGCTTTATCGTAAGGTTTTGAAAGATGAAGATAGAAATCACCTAATCGGGAATATTGTTGACCACCTCGGCAAGGCTCAAAAACAGATTCAGTTGCGTCAGACCGCCCTCTTCTATAAAGCTGACCCTGAGTATGGCAGCCGTGTAGCAGAAGGGTTAAAAATTGACGTTAAAGAAGTCGAACGGCTGTCAAAAATGTCACACACCGAACGGACAAAGGCAACTGAGTAAAGATAAAAATATGGACTTGCTACAATAGTCAATCATAGAAAATAGTAGCGCTAAAGATAGCACAAGGTGGTTGGCAAAAGCCAACCACCTTTTTTTGTATGCTATTGCTTGAGTAATTTACCTAGACACGGAACTTGGCTTAAAACAAGCAAATTTGAGAAAGCACTGCTATTAGTTTTTCCCCAATAAGTTCCTATAAATAATAGCGTTATCAGGAAAATAGAATTGTTCGTTTTTTCTTAACTTAAAAGGCAACTTGGGTAACTACCTAAGGGACAGACTGTTAGGTTACTTAATCGTATCGTTTTTATTTAGATCAATTTCCTACACCACAAGCAAGTTCTAAGGATATCAAAAATATTGCTTGACAGAGTTGAAAATTATTCATATAATTGAATATGATAATCATTATCAATAAAGGAGATAATTGAATGCTTGATCGAGCTAATATTGGACACCCTTGGTGGCATGGAAGATTTAGAGGCTGTGGTTATCGGTTGACGATACCGAGAGAAGCAATCTTGGATGTCTTAAGTAGGACTTCCAGGCACCTGAGTGCAGAAGATATATTCCTCGCCGTGCATAAGGTCTATCCAGCGATTGGGTTAACAACTATTTATCGAACCCTGGAGTT
>JAOUPE010000292.1 GCA_029880025.1 Caldifarciminota bacterium | reverse complement strand
AATTTAACCGAAGTAATCAACGATGCCGGGATTTTAGTCTTTGTCGTTCCGTCGCAAACTCTTGGTTCGACTTCGGCTACGGTTTTTGCCGCCCAGCCAAAACCAGGAACGATATTAGTTAGTGCGGTCAAGGGTATCGAGCAAAAAAGTTTAAAACGAATGTCCGAAATCATCCGGGAAAAATTTGTCGGTTCCCAACCAGTCGTGCTGGCTGGTCCTGGGATTCCTTATGAGGTCGTGGCTGGACTGCCAACTTCTTTAGTGGCGGCATCGGAAGACGCCCAAGCCAGTGCGATGGTTCAGGAATTGTTTTCATTTGAAAACTTAAGGGTGTATTCCCATGCCGATGTGATTGGTGTTGAGTTAGGCGGCGCTTTAAAAAATGTGATTGCGATTGCGGCTGGAATCTGTGATGGTCTAAAATTGGGAATCAATGCCAAATCTGCCTTGCTCACGCGCGGTTTAGCCGAAATCACCCGTTTGGGCATTGCCATGAATGCCAACCCTTTAACCTTTGCCGGACTCTCCGGAATGGGCGATTTAATCGTCACCTCATTTTCCGCCTATTCCCGAAATCGGCAGGTTGGCAATGAATTAGCCAGGGGAAAGAAACTTTCCGATGTCCTGCCAACATTGTCCGGAATTGCCGAAGGCGTCGAGACGACTCAAGCCGCGGTCAGGCTTGCCGCAAAATTTCGCATCGAAATGCCTTTGACCGAAGAAATAAATCGAATTTTATTTGAAGCCGCCTCACCTCAAACAAGTCTTGACCGACTCCTCAAACGTAAGTTAAAATCAGAGCTATGGCGATAAAAAACAAGAAATTTTATTCGGTTAGTCAAACCTGTCGGATCGTCGGGGTAAGACCCCATATCCTTAAACATTGGGAAAAACAGTTTGAACTCAAACCAACGAAAAACTCAGCCGGTAGAAGGATTTATTCCTCAAACGATGTTGAGAAACTTGCCCTGATACGACACCTCCTATACAAAGACCTATATACCATCCAGGGCGCCAAGCGTAAACTGGCTGCGATGAGAAAATTTTCAACCGGTAAGACTGACAAAAAAGAATATCAAAATGCCCTGCTCAATCTAAAAAAAGAGCTGATTGCATTAAAAACCCAGCTTACGGCTGAATAATTTAGTTTGATTGACCCTTAATTGGGGCTGAAGAATAACAAAGGGTAACCGGTGATTTTTGGCTACCTTTTAATTTAAAATTGACCGACCAGAAAAATTAACCCGGTTAATTTTAGCGAATATTACTTGACCTGTAAGTTCACACGGTTATAATGAAGCTATAACAAGGAGGTCTAAATGTATGGCATAATACTAATCATAATAATTGTTCTTATCATACTCTCTTCAATGATAAGAATCCTGCGCGAATACGAACGAGCCGTAATCTTTCGATTGGGGCGTCTGGTTGGGGTCAAAGGACCGGGCTTGATAATCCTTATTCCATTCATTGACCGCATGATTAAAGTGAGCCTGCGAGTACTGACTTATGATGTGCCGCCTCAGGATGTGATAACCCGTGATAACATATCAGTCAACGTAAATGCGGTTGCCTACTTCCGACCTTTCGACCCGGCAAAGGCAATCGTCGCAGTCGAAAACTATATTTATGCTACTTCACAAATTTGTCAGACCACCCTGCGCAGTGTCTTAGGCGAGTATGAATTGGACGATTTACTGACCAAACGTGAGGCAATTAACCAGCGCCTGCAAAAAATTATCGACCAGCAAACCGACCCCTGGGGCGTGAAAGTTTCAATGGTCGAAATTAAGCATGTGGATATTCCAGATCAAATGCGTCGTGCCATCGCGCGTCAGGCTGAAGCCGAAAGAGAAAGAAGAGCCAAGGTAATTCATGCCGAAGGTGAATTTCAAGCCTCGGAGAAACTTAGTGAGGCAGCAACCGTGCTGGCTAGGACTGATATTGCCATCCAACTTCGGTTTCTCCAAACCCTGACCGAAATCGCTACCGAAAAGAACTCAACCATCATCTTTCCGTTACCAATCGAATTGTTGAAGCCGTTTCTGAAAAAGGAAAAGTAAAGATTTTGAGTTAATCTGGAACCCCGGCTCAATTCGGCTAGCTAATAATATATTGTAGCTTAGTAAATTTTCTGGTATTCAAAGTTTAACAAAGTGAAACGCGGTTCATTTTCCATCAGCCGGACAATGTTATTCAATATTCTTTCGGTTGCTTGCCATTCACTGTTAACGCAGGCTACCCCAAGCTTTGAACGCTGCCAGAGATTCTGATGGTCGATTTCGGCAATTGATATATTATACCGGTTACGAATTCTTTGCGTCAGGGAAAGCAGGACCTGTCGTTTCTCCTTTAAGGAATGACCCTTACCTAAAAGGCAGTCAACCACTAAAAGACCAACCACCATAATTGCCGATTTAAAGTCTATATTCCGGTCAAAAATTTAGAGGTCTTATCTCTCACTTTTGCGGCTGCAGGGCTCGCGCGACTTCTTCTATCTTATAAATCACTAAATTATCGCCGGGTTGGATATCGGTTATTTCGGCAATACCTAACCCGCATTCATACCCGGCTTCGATTTCTTTTACATCGTCTTTAAAATGTTTTAACGAATTAATCTTGCCGACAAATATTTCTTTATCCTGGCGAAACACCTTAACCAAGGCATCCCGTTCAATTTTGCCTTCAAGCACATAGCAACCAGCGATTGGACCGGTTCTGGGAATAACAAAAACCTGGCGCACGGTCGCTTTACCGATAATTTTCTCTCGCTTCTCTGGCTCTAATAAACCAAGCATTGCCGCCCGGATGTCGTCAATCGCGGAATAAATAATACGATAGGTTCGGATTTCAACTCCTTCCCGGTCCGCCATTTGCTGAGCATCCAATAAAGGTTCGACATGAAATCCTACTATCACTGCTTCGGAGGCTTGGGCTAAAAGAACATCGGATACCGTAATCGAACCGACCCCGGCATGAATAATCTTCA
>JAOUPE010000291.1 GCA_029880025.1 Caldifarciminota bacterium | reverse complement strand
ACGTTAAATTAACTTACTAACTATTCAAATGTTTAATTGTGGTATAACTTTCTCAATAACCACAACCCTACTTAAATTATTTTACTCGATTTTATATGCTTTGTCAATAGACGCTTACAATAACTTCGATTTAAACAAAGACTTAGGAAACAGGGGTTTATTAACTACTCTTCGTATTCGGCGGCTGAATCTTCGTTCTCCCAGACCACAACTCGGCTGACCGGATACTTCTTCTTCAGCTTATCATAAAAATATTTTGCCAGATTCTCGGTCGTCGGATTAAAGGAAAATACTTCATTGAGCAGTTTATGGTCAGGTAAAATTTTGGCGATTTGTTTTTTAACTTCGGTAAAATCAAAGACCAGCCCGGGCTTTTTTAATTTCTCGCTACTTATCCATACTTCAATTACGTAATTATGACCATGAATTGCTTCACATTTTCCTTGATAATCTCCAAGATAATGGGCGGCGCTGAACCGCTGCCGAACTCTAATTGAATATGACATTCGAGTCATCATAATCCGATCGCAGCGAATGTCAATATTTGCCTAATTTGATTTTATTCTATGAATCTCCCCTATTGGATATGTTCTGATGTTTTTTACCGAGAAGTTAGGGAAGGATTTATTTTCTTACAGCTATTATCTCCTTTCAATCATAGGGCGTTTTTTTCTACTTATTAGTTTTAACATATTTCTTTTTAGGCGGATTAGTTTTCGGTCGAGTATTTTCTTCCGGCACGGCTTCCATACAGGAATCAAAATGAACGCATTGCGGACAGCAATCATCTCTGAGCTGAACTTTGACTTGGCAGGTATCATAACCATTGCAGGCATGACAACACATTGTTCTTTATCCTCCTTTCTAATTTTCCCCAGGACCCATTCAACAGGTTTACTGTCTTGGGTTAGGGAAAAATTCTTGTATGCTTCAATCAAGATTTTGTCTTTTCTTTTGCTAAGAGTAATAGCATCTCTCTAACTAAAACCGCCGCCGTACTGGCATAGGCAAGACCGGGTGCGGCAAGCGGGTTATATTCAACCAGATCAGCCCCGACGATTTTACCGCCAGCCAGTTTGGATAACCCCTGGACTAAATCGCGAAAGGATACCCCACCGGGCTCAGGCGTCGCAACTGCTGGCATGACTCCTGAATCCAGCACATCGATATCCAAAGTGATATAGGTCGGGTGATTGCCAATTGCTCGTTTCACCTTATCTAAATGCTGACCAATCTCAAAAAGGTTCATTTTATTTCTGGCTTCTTCTTTTGTCATGGACCGGATACCGATTTGGAAAAGATTTTCTATGCCGACAATTTCAGCGACCCGGCGCATCGCCGTAGCATGACATAACTTTTCACCCAAATACTCGTCACGCAAATCAGCATGAGCATCAAATTGAATGACCCTGAGCCTGGGAAATAATTCCTGGTAGGCATGAACCAATGGAATTGTAATCGTGTGTTCGCCGCCAATTGCGAAAATTTTCTTTCCTTTTGCTAAGTGTCTCTTCATTTCGGTCTCAATCTTTTTGCAGCAAGAATCAGTATCGGACGAGGAAAATATGATGTCACCGGCATCATGAATCTTAACCGATTCCAAATCCTGTTTCTGATAAGGACTATATGACTCAACATTCTCACTGGCGATTCGAATCTGGGAAGGAGCGAAACGCGAACCAGGAATAAACGAACTGGTTCGGTCAAATGGAATTCCCCATATTATGATATCTGCTGGTTGATAATTTTTGGTGGCAAAATAAAAAACCATTCGCCGCTGTTTCATATTAACAAATTTAGAAAATAAGTCAACCTGGTTTTTTTATCCGATTTTATAAGCATTATTGACATCTTGACAAAATCTTGTTATAATAATTTTAGAGGAAGTGATTTAGGTGAAGGACATAAGATTTGCTTATCTTGTTGGTTTACCCGGAAATGGTACTTTTTGGCTACAAGAAGGTCTGAGCGACCGGGCTGAAATAAGACTCCGGGGCTTCTATACTGTTTCTTATTATGATGCTCAGGGTAAAAAGATTTGGGAAATGTTTGGCATTTTGCCCCAGGATATTGATATCCTGATTGATAATTATGCATTAAAACCAGTCACGAAATTAGTCAAATCAAAACAAGCCGAATAACAATACTATAAGTCTAAGAAAATCATTTGCTTAGCATTTCCCAGGCTTTTTCTATCGCCTCTTGAGCAGTTTTAACCTGAATCAGGGGCAAATCTAAATTCCAGGTTTCAAGTCCTATCACCGATTTTTCCGATTTTAAGGCGAAAGCGATTTCTGAAAGTGTGCCCAATCCACCAGCGATTGCAATCAGGACATCGGATGTCCGAATAATTAGCAAATTTCTTGCTTCGTGTAAACCAGTCGGGATGGCAAAGTCAATATTAGGATTGGCTTCATTTCGGTCAAAACCAGGAAGAATCCCAATCGTAGTTCCGCCTGCCTGTTTCGCCCCTCGGCAAGCAGCCTCCATTACGCCGCCTAAACCGCCACAAACCAAGATTCCGTCTCGCTTTCCAATCTCATAACCAACTTCCCAGGCAAGTCTTTCAATATCGGCTGAAATCTCCGAAGCGCCGATGATGCCAATATACGGTCTATTTTTCATCAAATTAGAACCAATTGGGGTTTAAACCAAATATTAATTTTCTGGTCGGTAAAATTTTCAATTGGATTCATCCCAGAGTGAAACAAACTTGAATCGAGAAACATCGACCAATCCACGGTCGGTCAACTTCAATTCTGGAATTACCGGCAATGCTAAAAACGATAGGGTGATGAAAGGGTTAGGAACTCGTGAACCCCAGGTTCTTAATTTTGTAAGCATCTTATCCAATTTCTCTTTTACCACTTCTGCTTTTTCTAAAGACATGAGTCCGGCAATCGGTAAAGGCAGCGAACCCTGGATTTTATTTTCCGCCGCGATTACCAATCCGCCGCCAAGTCTTATCACTTCCTTTAATGCCTTTAACAGGTCA
>JAOUPE010000290.1 GCA_029880025.1 Caldifarciminota bacterium | reverse complement strand
TTATGATTTTTCCCCCAAAATCGCCTTGCTTTTGAACATTACCGAAGACCATTTTGACCGCCATCGGTCGAGAGCAGAATACGTTAAACTGAAATTCCGAATATTTGCCAACCAAAAAAAAGACGACTTTGCCGTAGTAAATTTTGATGACCCAGTGATAATGACAAATCTTTCTAAAATTCATTCAAATATTCTTTATTTCTCAACCGAAAAAAAGGTTGCTGGTTGTTATTGTCAGAATGGCAAAATATATTTTAAGGATGAGGAGATTTGTCCAGTCAGTTCAGTGAAAATTCCGGGCAATCATAACCTTAAAAATGCCTTAGCCGCAGTCGGGGCGGCTAAAATTATCGGGGTCGAAAACAAAAGGATTGAAAAAGCACTTGGGCAATTCGGCGGCTTACCGCATCGGCTGGAATTGGTTCGCGAATTGAATGGTGTGAGGTATATAAACAATTCGATGTGCACTAATCCAGATGCCGGAGTGAATTCTCTGGCGGCAATTTCCGCGCCGGTAATTTTAATTACCGGCGGTAAGGAGAAGAATTTAGCCATCGATGAATATATTGCCGTAATTGCGAAACGAGCAAAATTTGCGATTTTATTGGGCGAGAATCGAAATCGGTTAAAGACCAAACTCGAAAAACTATCCTACAATCAGTTAGAAGTCGTTGATTCATTGGAAAAGGCGGTAGCCAGGGCAAAGGCAAAAGCAGTAAAAGGTGATGCCGTATTATTTTCGCCGGCTTTTGCGAGTTTTGATTCCTTTGCCAATTTTATCGAACGTGGGGAGACATTCCGAAATGTGGTCGCAAAACTTGTCTAATCGATATATGGTACATCAGATTGAAAAACCGCGTGAACCGGTGGATGCCGTATTATTAATAGCTACGATCATTCTGGCAATTATCGGTGTTGTCATGGTCTATTCATCGACCTTTCATTTGGGTTATCAGTATTTAAAATGGGAGGTTTTACGAATAATCGTCGGATTTGTTGCATTGTATATTGGTACCAAAATCAGGTATATCAAATTTAGTGGCAACACCAAAAATATTATACTTCTGATAGCATTGATTTTCCTTTTGGCGACGCTTTTGCTTGGTCGTAAAGTCATGGGAGCACGTCGTTGGATCGGTATCATTCAACCTGCCGAATTCGCTAAACTCTCTTTGATTTTCTGGTTGGCTGGCTTTTTTGCCGAGGGGCGCGGCTCAGAGACTCGTTTCCGAAGTCAGGTCTTACCGCCTTTGGTTGTGACGCTGACCATCGTATTTTTAACAATAATGCAGCCGGCAGTCGGGACCAGCTGTATTTTATTTGCGACCAGTCTTACTATGTTCTTTTTAGGCGGTGTAAAATTTAAATACATTGCAATCATCGGGGCAATAACAATCGCCGGATTTCTGTTATTGATTTTTATTTTTCCTCATTCCCGCATGCGAATAAAAGATTTCTGGTCAGGAGAACGTTACCAGCAAACTCAGTCCGTAATCGGAATCGGTTCCGGTCGAGTGTTGGGCAAAGGATTAGGTGAGGGTAAACAGAAGTTTCAGTTCTTGCCCAAAATGGCAACCGATTTCATTTTTTCGGCAATCGGGGAAGAATTTGGATTTTTTGGGACATTTATGATATTTCTGTTGTTTTTACTAATCCTTTTTCAGGGTTTAAAAATTGCACTCTTTGCCGAAGATCATTTCGGCTACTTACTCGCCTCAGGTATTACGGTGATGCTATTCATTTATGCCTTGATTCACATCGGAGTTACCCTGGGTATTTTACCACCGACCGGTCAGCCCTTGCCATTTGTTTCGTTTGGTGGTTCGGCATTAGTCACCAATCTTTTCGCCTTAGGTTTGGTATTGAATGTTTCAAAATTTAGGATAAGGAGACCAAGTGACATTAGTTATAACCGCCGGCGGCACCGGTGGGCACGTTTTTCCAGCAATCGCAATTGGTGAAAGCTTACAGAAAATTGGCTGGAATTTGCTGTATATCGGCAGGAAAAATAGTTTTGAAGAGAATATGACAAAGCAATATGGATTTAAATTTTTTGCGCTACCAGCCAGCGGATTTTTTGGGAAAAGCATGATGAATAAGGTTCGATTCATCATAAACTTTTTATTAGCGGTTGGTCATTGGATAAAATTTATTCTACAGAATAAGTTTAAAGCGGTTATCGTTAGTGGTGGTTTCAGCTCCTTAGTGCCACTCTTAGGCGCAATCATGCTTAATAAGCCCTTCTTCATTTTAGAACAGAATTGCATTCCGGGAAGAGTTACAAAATATTTTGCTCGTTACGCCTGTGAGACTTATTTGGCTTTTCCACTAGCAATATCCCTGAAAGGAAATTTCTATTATGTGGGCAATCCATTACGTCAAGCATTAGCGAACCAAGCCCAAAAAAAAGTCCAGGAATCGAGGCACAACCAATTGGAACCGTTAACGGTATTAATTTTGGGTGGTAGTTTAGGGGCGCGAGCCTTGAATTTTGCCGCCGCCGAACTCGCTAATAAGTATCCTGAAATTAAATTCATTATTCAAACCGGTAAAAGGGATTATGGATTAATTAAGGAGAAAATTCAGTGGGAAAATTGCCGATTGATTGATTTTACCTTGACCCCAGAAAAAAATTATTCAGAAGCTACACTTGCGATAACTCGTGCTGGTGGTATGGTTTTATCCGAACTTCTTGCCTTTGGCATTCCCTCCATAATTGTACCCTTCCCATATGCCACAGACCGTCATCAACAAGCAAATGCCCAGTTTTTCGCAAATGAAGGTGTATCCATAATTTTAAACCAAGACCACCTGCACGAGTTAGAAGCGGTCTTTAAAAATTTAATCATGGATAAAGAACGACTCAAGACGATGCGGGAAAACGCAGCTCGATTAGCAAAATACAATGCCAATGAAGTAATTGCTCAGAGGATTTCAAAATGTTTGGCAAACTGAAACGTATCCATTTTGTCGGAATTGGTGGAGTCGGCATGTCCG
>JAOUPE010000289.1 GCA_029880025.1 Caldifarciminota bacterium | reverse complement strand
GAATTTTCGGCATTGTCTTATCATCCGAAAATGAAACAACCGGAATCGGATAATCACTGCCATATAAAAACTTATCCGGCATCTCTTTTGCCAATGGCAAAATATTCTTCATATATTCAAACCGACCAGGCAGACATAATGCGGAAAGGTCGGCATAGAGTGAAGTTTTAGCATAAACACCTTTGAATCGTTTTAAAATCAGCTTAAAGATATTTTCCCAGTATTGGTTGTTCTTATCCAATAATTCACCCAATGGCGTGGCACAATGGGAAAGGATTACCATAGCGCCAGCATCCAGAGCCAAAGAAATCACATCACCTGGATTTTTGCCATATTTGCCAGAAGCAGCATTGAACATTAATTCGTCATCCCGACGCAAGCTGCTCGGAATCGTTTCTTCGGGTCCAACATGTAAAAGCAAAGGTATTTTTAATTCAGCTAGGGCATGATAGAATTTAACCGACAAAGGATGGGTTGGGTCAATGGCTTGGGCAGAAGGCAGCCACTTGCAAAGCACCGCACCGTTTTTTGCACAATGCCAGAGCCGTTCCATCGCATCCGGCGAATAAGGATGAACCGAACAACCGAACAGAAATCCAGGATAGATTTGACATAAATGGTTGATGTAGTCATTGGCAACATAGAGATTGGTTAAATCCTTACGCAATTTGCCGGCTTCCGAATAGACCTGGTCCAATGCTAATAGCACTGCTTTATCCACATATTTCGAATGTTTGAGCTGATAAAAGAGTTCACTCACATAACGAGCACCAGTGACCTGTGCAACCTTTAATTTGGTCACTAATTTCATGCCTTCGAACGCAAGCGATTGCTTGAACTCATCGGTCCAGTAATACATGGTTTCATTTTCACCGGAAGGTCCGCCAATATGGACATGGACATCAATCACATCATCGGGTTGTATTTCAAAGCGAAGTGTTTTAGCCATTGATTATTATTAACTCAAGATTACTACAAAAGCACGAAAAATAAAAGAAACCATAAATTCTTTATTCTCTTTCGTGTTTTCGTAATTAAATTTATATTTCACAAAGGATTAACTTAGTCTTGCTGCTTTACGCAAAGCAGTAACCAGACCTTTAATTCTTAAATGTTTTTGTAACCACTGGGCACGGTCAAACATCACCGGAAAGTCATTCAGTTCATGACCGGTATCATACCATTTGACAACTTTTGGCTGGTAGGCAGCACTATAGTATTCATTCATCGCTTTTTCTCCAAAGTAGCGCTCGAACCGGGCAAACTGGAACAAGATTGGTCGGGGTGAAATATATGAGACATAATTAATCGGGTCAAAGACTCGCATCGTTGTGAAATATTTATCCAGGTCTTCTTTTTTGAACATATTGCGGAAGCCGACAATATCCGGGTCATCACTCTCCATAAATACGGATTCAGTGCTTGGCACACCGCCAACTACTACGAAAGCTTGAATCCTCGGGTCAATTGCAGTGGCAATGCAGCCGCACTGGGCACCAATACTATGTCCGATACAAGCGATTTTCTGGACTTGGATTGATGTTAAGTTTTGCAGTAAATCAATACTGCGCCGAATATCAACCACTGCCTGAATATAAACTTCATAATCAATTTCGGGCTTGGTATAATTGCCAATTCGCTGCCGCCAGGGAGCAGGACGAACCCAAGGAAAATCGAGCAAAAGACAAGCGATACCGGCTTTAGCATAGGATTTGGCTTCGGGTATATATTGGGTCCGGGTACCCAAACCCCAGTGACCAATAATAAACCCGGCGACCGGTTTTCGGTTTGAAGGCAGAATCAGATAAGCGGTTACTTTGCCGGTTTTCGGACTGGCATAATTGATATCGTGAAGGGCAATGCCATTTTCTTGCTTAATTATTTTATCCGCATAATCGAAAGGTAATGTTGAATCATACTGAAAAAGTTTTTTTATTTCTTCAGAAAGTTCATGCATACGTCCTCTCTTTCATCCCTTCCTTTCTGTGTTTTCCTGTGTTCATCGGTGGTTTCAAATTTCGAATTCGGCTTTTCCGACATAGACCGCTTTACCGCCAATTTTTACAATATATTTATTTTCTTTGATTTCACCTTGCAGCAGGATTTTGGATGGTCGATTCATTTCAATACCCTGTTCATTCTCAATCAGAAACGATTTGCCAAAAATTTTGTGCTTTAAAAGATAACCGGTTAATGGACCAGCCGCAGAACCGGTAGCAGCATCTTCGATGACACCGATATGCGGAGCAAAGAACCGGGTATGAATTTTGGCACTTGGATTTACCGTTTCTAAGGTGAATAAATACGGACCGACCGGACTATCTTTGGGCTGAAAAGCTTTTATATTATTCATATTACCATTGGCGCGTTTGATTGCTGCTAAATTCTTAATTGGGATAATTAGCATCTTATTGCCGGTTGAAACTTCTTCGACCGGATACTTTTCCGATATATCTTCAGGCAAAAGATTGACCAAATCCGCAATCTCTTTTTTGTTTTTATACTGTTTAAAGAATTCTGGTTCATTCTGCTGCATCCAGATATTGTCGTCTTCTTTTGCCAAAGGTATTATACCGACCTTAGTTTTCAATCGAAGTTTATCACTTTTTTTCTGCCAGATATCGAGTAGATTCATTATGGCATAAGCAGTGCCTAAAGTCGGGTGACCGGCAAAGGGCAGTTCAAGCTGGACCGAAAAAATTCTCATTTCGAAATCAGCTGAAGCGTCTTTAGAAGCTAAAATAAAAGTTGTCTCAGAATAATTGATTTCATTTGCCAGTTTCTGCATTTGCTCAGAAGTGAGACCAGTAGCATCAGGAAATACTGCCAGTTGATTGCCCGAATAAGGCTTATCAGTAAACACATCAAGAAACAGGCATTCTTTTTTCATTGCTACTCCTTTTAAAAATATAATAAATAACGGACTTTGATTGCTCCGACCCGGTTAATTAAGCTCAATTTATTGCCATCTTCTTCAAATAGGGTTTCATCTACCGAGTAGTCGT
>JAOUPE010000288.1 GCA_029880025.1 Caldifarciminota bacterium | reverse complement strand
TTTCACCTAAATTTATTATTGTCTTTTAAGTCTTTGACCAGAGTCCTAAAAGATTACCAAAAGGGTCTCGAAATAAAGCATAGAAACCAAAATCACCACCGATTTCGGTCTTCTCTTTTACAATCTCACCCCCGGCTGGAGATATCTGTTTCAAAGTAGCCGGAATATCGTCAACTTTGATATACAAAGTAAAAGGACCATCTGACCAGTCCTTCTCATTTAGCTCTAATCCTCCACCAACACCGTCACCAGTGCTGAAGGATAAGTATTTAGGTTCCATTTCTTCAAATTTCCAGTTGAAAATTTTTCCGTAAAAATCCTGGGCAATCTTCAGGTCTTTAACTTTAATCTCGATATGGCAGAAACTTCCTGGCATTTTGAACCTCCTTAAAATAAGTTTCTGGGGGCTTGGGACTAGTGACCAGACACTAGAAACAAGCCACTGCTTTTTAGTGTCCGCAGCAACTGCCGGGTTTTGGTGCTTTGCCGACGTATTTATCCGGATTTTTGTCGAATTCCTTTTTGCAGCCAGGTGCACAGAAGTAATAGGTTTTACCTTTATAAAGGCTCTTTTCTTTTGCCGTTTTTTCATCTACATCCATATTGCAGACAGGGTCCATAACCATTTATTTACACCACCTTTCTTTTATAATTATTCATTAACAATATATAATATGAACGTCAAAAGTCAATCTATAAGTAGAATATTAGAAAATTAAATTTTGGCTTAGGTTTTTAGCGAGTTCGGATGGTTATGTTGCCATTGGTCGTTTCGATATTGATAATCGAAGCGCCGTTGCCGATGCGGCAGCGAACACGGGTTTGGGTTTGCTCTTGATAAGTGACCGAAGAAAAACCGGTAATAGTAATAGAACCATTAGTGGTAGAGGCATCCACGGTTGCCGATATATTATCGGGCAGATAAATTTGAATTGAGCCATTAGTAGTTTCCAGATTGATTGAATCCGAAGTCCCAAATTCGATTAGAGTGCATTCAAACGAGCCGTTAGATGAATTAGCTTTGATTGAACCGCGATGAGATTCGATATTAACACTTCCATTAGTTGTGTTAAGATTAGCAATACCTGAAGTATTGGAAAGAGATATTTTACCGTTAGTAGTATTAACTTTAATTTTCTCCTTGATATCCGAAATCGTAATACTGCCATTGGTCGAATTAAGGTCTAATTCGGTGGATTCAGGTGCCGATATTTCAAACGAAGCACCATAAGAACGTGAACCGGTTGGCATTTCAGCTTCGATTTCCAATTCATTGCCAATGATTGTGTCTTTAATAATAATGTTTTTGATTGCACTTTCGGCATCAGCCTTATCTCGACCCTGGCAGTATTTTTTAATTAAAGCGGCGATAACCGTATCAGTAGTCTTTGCGACAGCGATACTACCATTACGCGTAGCTACTTCAATCTGATTTACAGCGTCGCTCGAATAGGTGCGGGTTTCGGTTTGCTTAAGTTTATAGTTATAAACACAGAAACAATTAAGTGTCGAAAATCCAATCAAAGCCAGAATTAAGTATGGTTTTAAATTTTTGATAACCGATTCCATTTCCAGGTATTCTTTATTTTAGGCTTTCTCTTTTTTTATTAATGTCGCAAGGACTCCACCCAACCCGATCGTTATTGTAACATAATAGATTATAAGACCTAGAATAAAAATTGGAGTGCCAACAAACGCAACCTTTCGGAAAATTATGCCAAGAATTGGAATTATCATTATTGCGATCCAGCCAAGGCTGAAGGTGCCGATATTGCTGTTTATTTGCCAGTTAAAACCTTTTTTAATTCGGTCGCCAAGAATCGAGGAGAGTGCGGTAAATCCAAACAGCACTGCGACGAATACTGCCAGGATAAATAACGGGATGATGGGAATCCCAATTATTGAAACGGCAAACAAGACAATCAATGGTACGTATAAAATTTCCAGCCCGATACCCAAAGCAACCGGTAACCATACATTACTCTGAATCCGATTAACAATCCGTTCTATCGGTTTTGGGAAGATGATTAGAACTAAGAGGTTTAAGACATAAAGGACAATCAAAGCCGCTAATGAGAATATACCCTGGAATATACCGAGTCTTGGTCTTATGCTTGGGAACTTACCAGGGAAACGGGTGATATTTATAATTCTTGGTATAATTCTATTTAGTTGTCCGACATCGATTGATTTGATTTCGCCTTTGACAATCGCATTTGTATCACGCTGAAGCGAACCGCCAATCATACTGATTTCACCATTGACCGATGAACCGGAATCAAGTGAAACATTGCCGCCAACAACAAATAGCCCGCCACCGATAGTGCCCTTATTATTAATATTACCGCCAAAAACCGCCACATCACAACAGATTCTACCAATTATATCAAGATTGCCGCCGAAAATCGCAACGTCGCCATTAACTAAACCATTAACATCAACCGCTCCACCCATAACCGCCAAATCACCTTTAATTACGCCATCAATTATTGCATTGCCGCCGGTGACCACAACATCATCTTTTATTGTATCGTTCTTACCCACCTTGTAATTACCGCTAATTTTTAAGTCAGCAAGCTGGTCAATTTTTCCCTTATCGAATTTATCATATAGCTTTGTTCTCAAATCTAAAGCCGCATACTCGATTAGAGAATCAGCGTCTTTAATTTCCGAAAGCGGACTTTTCGGCTGTTTTGGCTTTTTTGCCGTCACCACAACTTCGGGCATCACACCGGTTTCAGAACTTCTCTCAATATCATGCTTGGGAGCAGTAACCACAACCTCAGGCATTAAACCGGCATATTCTTCAACCGATTTATTACTTGTTGCCATTACTATGGCACCCGCAATCAAGGCAATAACTAAACTTGTCATAATTATACGGTACATTTTGTCTCCTTTCTCAGCGTTCGGCTGAAAAGATAAAATATTATAATACTTAAGATTAATCCAAGAACCGGCATGGTCGGATTGCATAAGTTTTTCGCAAACGGCGTAAGAATATGG
>JAOUPE010000287.1 GCA_029880025.1 Caldifarciminota bacterium | reverse complement strand
GGCTAGGTCATGGCTCTGGATTTTGGTTTAATCATGCTTATTTTATGCTAACTGTTGAGAATTTGTTCGACTTCTTCTTTATCCACATCCATCACATATCGAATCCCGCTGATTTGAGCTGCTTCCGGGGTTAAGGCGGCAATATCGTTCCGAGTTATATGCTTTAAAGCGAACTTTCGACTACCCGCCATTAGTTGGCGTAATCCTTGAGCAAGTCGTTCGTAATAAGTGTATAGTCCGAGCGCGCCGCATGGAATCTTTTCAAACTCTTTATCGCCTAATTCTTTGCGCAATGTGCCTGCGGTAACGAAAATCTCGTCTTTCGAATTGCCGAAACGCTCAATATAGACCGGAAGCTGATTCTCATCGATTGCCCGACCGATTGTTTTACCCACCATTGCCGCAGCAATTGGTGCTCGTGCCATTCCGACCAGTTTGATGAATGGTGCACCAAGCGCAATCGCCTTGAAGATTTGGTCTTCGAAAGTGAAGCCACCAGCCGCGGCAAAGGCTGGGACATGCTTTCCTTTGTCAGCCAGCCGCTTTGCGTATTGATACATAAGGGAATGTATCTCTACCGGCGGCACACCCCACTCATTCATCATTCGCCATGGACTCATACCAGTACCACCACCCGCACCATCAACCGTTAAAAGGTCTAACTTGTACTTTGAAGCAAATACGACCGCTCTTGCCAGGTCAGCCGGACGATAAGCACCAGTTTTTAAGAAGATATATTTTGCACCGGCTTTTCTCAACTCTTCGACTCTTTTGGCAAACGATTCTTCGGTAACCATACCGACCCTTGAATGTCGTTCAAACTCTTTAAAAGCACCGTGTTCAAATGCCTTGATAACATTCGGGTCAGTTGGGTTGGGCAACACGATATAACCCCGTTCATACAATAATTGGGCTTTTTCCAGGCTTCGGATTTTAACTTCGCCGCCAATATCTTTTGCCCCTTGACCCCATTTTAATTCTACACACTCAACCCCGAGTTTCTCAATCGCATACTCTTGTATGCCCAATCTTGTGTCTTCAACATTAGCTTGCACAATAATCGCACCATAACCATCACGCTGATAGTCTTTGAAGAGTTTTACTCGGAATTTCAAATCTACGGTATCAACTGCCCGACCATTTTTAATTACCGCTTCCGGATCCATTCCGACCACATTTTCACCAATCGTCAAGCCGGTCCCAGCCAAGGCTGAACCAATCGCTAAACCCTGCCAGTTATTCTTGGCGATATCGGTTGAGCCGATACCCGGAATAACCCAGGGAAAGCGAAACTTTATACCTTTATCATGACCGAAGACCGCTTCAATATTCACGGCTGGGAATATCGCTTTATTGCTATCCGCTTCGATACCATAAGCGCCGACTGCACTGCCCATAATATTGAAATGGGAATAGTCAACCGGATAAATTTTTTCGCCAGCAGAAGTGATAACACCAAATGGCTGCGGATATATTACCTCATGACCTCGATAAGCCGACTTACCAATCTCGCACATCCCAATGCAGCCATCGACACAGGTTACACACATACCCGAAGCTGGTACTACTGAACCTTCAGTTCGATTCTTCGTAAGGGTTGCGGCTGAGGCGTTAATTTTTGAAAAAGACATATTGTTTTTCTCCTTTCATCAATATTCTTCGACAGACGAATTAAACACAGAAATCACTAAGATGAATGAAACACTAAATGACACTGAAGGTTCGGAAAAACAGAGAAAAATATTCAGTGAATTTCGGAAATTTCGGTGCTCTTCAGTGTTTAATCTCATCTCTTCTTTCTAATCTTTCTTAATTTCACAGGCAACACAAGGTTTCATATAACACATCATATCATCAAATTTTTCTTTTTCGAGACAGGGTGGCGTAAGGTTAGCACAACCACCACAAATTGCTTTTTCCGGTTGGGTATAAGTGCAGCGCAGTTGGCAAGCCGGGCAGACATACATACAACCACCACATAAACGACACTCCTCAGACTTTATGTCAAAAGGAGTGCCAAGCGTCCGCTTTTCACCTCTGCCCCGAAAACCAATCGCTTTTGCCATCATCTGTTCTTCACACATTCTTACACACAAGCCACAAAGTATGCAATCTTCGTATTCTTGTTTGAAGCGCTGCTGCCTTACTTCATGGGCTGAAGCAAGGTCTTGAATAACCTTTGATTGTGGACATGATGCTAACAAAAGTTCCAGAACCATCTTACGGGCACGGACAACGCGTGAGGATGCAGTTCGAACTTTCAATCCCTCTTCGGCTGGATAAGTACAGGAAGAGACGAGTTGGACTTTATCTCCTTCACCGATTTCGACAACACAGAGTCGGCAGGCACCATAAGGCGAAAGTCCTTCCATATGGCATAACGTAGGAATCGGAAAACCTAGGAATTTTGCGGCTTCGAGCAGAGTGGTTCCTTTTTCAACCGAGACCGGCAAGCCGTTAATTTTTAAATTTATCATACCTTGGTCTCCTCTAATTTTTCCGCTTCGGTTTCTTCTTTTTCGGGTTGTGTGAAATCGAGGTCACAGCGCAGACATCTTCTGGTCTCGCGCTTTGCGATTTCGACCGAAAGGGTCATATTCACTTCGGCATAACTGTGCTGACGCAATCCGACCGGAAGCATCGGAGTTTCAGCTCTTTTTGCCAGACTGCGTTCTTCTTCGCTGATCACCGCCGATTCAATATATACTTTAGGTAATTTCACAACTGACGGCTGCTTCAATTTCTCACCCCGCAGGAACCGGTCAATCGTCACCGCTGCCTTCTTACCCGCGGCAATCGCATCAACTACCGTATTCGGTCCGGTCACCATGTCACCACCAGCAAACACACCGGATAGATTAGTTGCCAGCGTTTCTTCATCGATCTGCAAGAAACCTTCTTTATTCATACTTAATTCCATTGATGACAAAAACTTAATATCCGGTTCTTCACTTATTGCCACAATCAGGGTATCGATGGAAACAATTGATTCAGAACCTGGGATGGGGACCGGC
>JAOUPE010000286.1 GCA_029880025.1 Caldifarciminota bacterium | reverse complement strand
TCGCATACTCTTTGACCAGAAGAGAGTAAAAAGACAGAATCATTAAGACCAATAACCGTTTAACCTGAATCCAGATGTAACCACAGGTAAATAAAGATTTTGGCAGAAGAATTTTAACCACAGAGAACACAGAAGACACAGAAATTTAACCGCAGAGATAACAGAGAAAGCTGAGAAGATGAAACCACGAGATTTCACAGATTTTCACAAGATAGAGAATTAAAAAACCACAGATTAACACAGATAAACACAGATTAAAATGATAAGAGAAGAAATTAACCGAAGAGAGTTCGAGATAAAAGAAAAATTGTCGGAGAGGCATCCTTGCCTCGATTCTTATATTTCGGGACTGGGGCAAATCGATTCTGTTTCTCGTCGAATCGACCCTTCGGCAAATCGCCCCCGTCCATTCTGTTCGGGTCGGGTCGAGAGACCCGATTCGGGGGGAAGTCCCTCCGACATTGTTGTTTCGTTCTATAGAATGATTGGCAAATTATCCAATATTACCCAGATTCCTGTTTTAAAAGCAATAACATGGGATATAACTGATTTTTTGAGTAAAAAGCTGCCAGCCGGGGTATATTTCTACCGTCTCCCAACCGGCGACGGTATTTTTGAAACCAGAAAACTTGTTATTTTAAAATAAGTATAACATAACCTTCTATCTGGGGGCTCCTTTTAATGAGAAGTTAAAAAGAGCTCTTTAGAATGTTATTTTTTATATTGACAAATTATTTAATCACTTTACAATTTCTTTGAGCAGCAGGTCTTAGATGCTAAAATTAAAGGTGACGGAAGCGGTGAAGTTAATTGATGAGCCAAAATTTAATATCAAAAATAAAAACCATATTTTTAAGAAAAGAGGGGAGATGAATTTTAATAATATGATAAAACGTCGAGACGCAGGAGTATCACTCATTACTATTATCTTCTTTTTTGTTTTAACTCCAACTATTTTCGCCGTAACTTTCTTTAGCGAAGATTTTAATAGCGTGTGGTCAACGACTAACCCCCCAACTGGCTGGAGAATAAGTTTTACTGGTGATACTTCAATCAATGACTGGCACCAAAAGAATGCATATCAAGCTCCGTGGAGCGCGAATTCTACACCTTATGCTTGTCTTATCGGAAGCCAAACCACAGGCGATAGCCCGGATTCTTTAATCTCTTCGATTATTGATTGCTCAAATTATTATGATATTGTCCTGCGCTGTTCAACCTATTTTGTTACATTTGCCGGGTCATATCGCGCAAGCCTTTTGGGTTCAATTGATGGTGGTCTTACCTGGTCTTACGAAATCCGAAGTTATTATGGTCAATATGTTCCACCGCAACTCGAAACATTTGAACTCCCCTGGGCAGTTAATCAATCACTTCTCTGTTTTGCCTGGGTTTTTGAAGGTGACCCAGCAGGGTTCGGTCAGTGGAGTCTGGATAACGTTTCTCTTACTGGTTCTGTTATCCATGATACCGATATTGCAACCGTAAAGATTAGGCGACCGAGAAATTTTGAGCTTCCCGCCGCTATTCCGCTAAGAGCAGAGTTTGCCAATGTTGGCAGACATACTCAGGTTAATGTCCCGGTTGGTTGTGAGATAAGACACCTGCCTGATTCTATTATTATTCACAGGGTGACGGATATAATTCCTATTCTTTATCCTGGAGATACAATCGTCCACACTTTTTCTACTGCATTGCTTGCCGATACGGGCAATTATATCGCAACCGCATGGTGTTATGGGGTTGGAGACCAGGACCGTTCCAACGATACTTTGAGAAAAACGTTTACGGTGGGTTGGAAAGATGAACAAGGATATGATGATGGAAGAAGGGTAGGGGATTCGAGTTGGGTCTGGGAACGTTTTGGTTGGGGCGTAAGATTTAACCCAGGCTTTTATCCAGCTTTAGTGGAAAAAGTAAAATTCCATTTTTCGGTCTCCGAGTCCCTACCCAATCGATTTCGGATAAGGATTTGCGATGATGACGGTGCCGGTACTATTCCAAAAACACCTTTATACGAATCGGGAATTTTGATTGCACAGTCGGGTTGGAATTCGTATGACCTTTCCTTAGATTCAATTGTAATCTGGGATAGCAGTTTTTATATCTTTTTCATCCAGGCAGAAGGAAAGCCCCTTGCTCCTTGTCTTTCATACGATGCGGCTCGTAATCTCCAAGCTTCTTATTGGACATGTTATGATACGAGTTATGGTCAGGACTTCTTTGACGGCGACTGGATGATTCGCTGTGTCCTGAATTATTCGTTTGAAATGCCAAGACCAAATCCTGACGATTTTCGAACCGTGTTTATTGGAAGCCCAGAAGAGAATATATTAGTTAGACCACCAGGTCGCACTTTTATTCCCCAAGCGCGGATTGAAAATTGGGGAGACCAGCCACAGGTGAATGTGCCGGTTGTTTGTAGTATTATTTCAATTTCGAATCCGGCAATCTCACCCTATGTGAGTATAAGAATTGTCGATTTAAATCCGAGTTCGGATACAATCTTGAGTTTTCGCAATTGGTCACCAACTTTTCGGGAACAGGGGAGAATAACCGTCAGAACCCTACTCGCCAATGATATGAATCCGTCAAACGATGCTAAGGTCGAGACGATATTCGTTCATCGGTCCGGTTTTATAGGTCAAGATTCCTCGGTATTTGATTATCAATGGATTGATTCGGACACCACCGGTGGTCCGACTTATTCTTGGATTGATGCAACTCCACCTTATATCTGGGACCCACTCCTTATCGGTGATGACCAAACTCGATGGATTCCACTTGATTCCTCAGTTGGTTTTCCATTTAGATTTTACGACACAACCTTTCGAGGACTATGGGTTTCAGATAATGGCTGGATAAGAATTGGACCGGATACTGGTCATGCACCGCCGGGTTATCCGAATAATTCTTCGATTCCACATTCTAGGCAACCCAATAATACGATTTATGTTTTCTGGGATGACTTAATTTATGGTCCTGAAGTTGGTGGCGGCGGAATTTATTTTAAGAGGGTT
>JAOUPE010000285.1 GCA_029880025.1 Caldifarciminota bacterium | reverse complement strand
GATTACCTTGCTTAAAAAGATGGATATCATAATCGGTAATAAGACTCTTATCGTATATAATTTTATTGGTCGAAGATATCACAATCAATTCCTATTCTTAAATCGTCAATGACTATTAGGCTTCACTATTCAACAATCCTATTATCCGGTAAAACCGATTAATCACAAATCACACACTTCCTTTCGGATATTTTCTAATTTGCCAAAACAAACCAGCTTGTCACCCTCAAGAATTCTGGTATCGGGTGAAGGATTGGGTATTGTCTCGCCATTTCTTTCAATTGCCAGGATCAGGATATCCTGTTGGCGCAAATTCGATTCATGAAGTGCTTTATTCGCCACCCGGCTTTCTTTGCAGACTTCAATCTGAGTAACTCCATAACCACCAGTCGCAACCACCAGTTCTTCGAACGAAACCGGTTTTAAAATTTCTCTCTTAACAATATTTCTTCGCAAAATTTCGGTCAATTTTCTGGCTAATTTGCTGCGGGTAAAAAATATATAGACCAGGTATATCGCAATTACGATGACGATTAGATTTATCCATGGTAACAATTGTGATGGAATCACCAGATGCAAAAATGGAATCGTAATTCTTGACATAATGTCACTCGGTCTTATTGAATTAGCAAAGGTTGCAATCATACTGACCAGACCAGCTCTGCCTAAAACGATAAGAAAGGTTGCAATTTTTCGGCGTTGCGGGTGTCCGGTAATCAATTCGGCTTCCTTGGTGGTGAATCCGGTTCCGGTAAAACAGGATAATGCCTGGAATGTTGCTAAAGACCACTCAAGACCGGTCATGGCAAATGCAATCGCCCCGATTCTGACGATGATAAATGAGATAATCAGAATTATGATAAATATTAATAAGTTCATATAATTTTAATCCTCAAAGCCACTTTTTCCTCCGAAAATAAAAGAGCATCACAATCCCAATAATCACCATAATAAACAAAACAGCTGGATAACCCAAACGCCATCCCAATTCCGGCATAAATCTAAAATTCATACCGTAGATACCAGCGATAAAGGTTAAAGGTATAAATATGGTTGCGATGATGGTCAATATTTTCATGACTTCGTTCATTCTATTGCTGATACTGGAAAGATAGATATCAAGCATCCCGGAAATCATATCCCGATAGGTCTCAATCGTATCAATCACCTGAATCGTATGGTCATAAACATCTCTCAGGTAGACACCGGTTGTCTTCTTAATCAGCGACGATTCCCCTCTTTCCAGAACACCGACCACCTCTCTTAAGGGCCAGACCGATTTACGCAAAGATATCATCTCTCGTTTTAGATTATGGATTATCTGGACGGTTTTGGGTGTAGGATTCTTTATCAACTTTTCTTCAATGTCTTCAATCTCTTCGCCGACCTTCTCCAATATCACAAAATAACCGTCAACAATTGCATCAAGTAACGAATAAGCTAAGTAATCGGCACCCATCTTACGAATGCGACCTTTATTGTTTCTAATTCTTTCTCGGATATTATTAAACACATCGCCTTCTCGTTCTTGAAAGGAGATAACAAAATTTGGACCTAAGATTAAACTTACTTGTTCTATTGTTATCTCTTTCTCAAGATAATATAGCATCTTCAAAACTAAAAAGATATGTTCGCCAAAATCCTCGATTTTAGGACGCTGCCCGGTATTCAAAATATCTTCTAAGATAAGCGGGTGGAGATTAAAACAGTTGCCAATCTTTTCGATAACTTCTACCTTATGAATACCGTCAATATTAATCCAGGTTACGGTAGGTTTATCTTTAAATGGAAAACATTCCTCAATTTTTTCTGCAATCTTTTCTTGAACTTGCGACTCATCGTAGTCAATAATTGTAATCTTTACTTGCTCGGCTTTCCTCTCACCAATGTGAACTAAAGTTCCGGGTGGTAGTCCGGCTTTTCTTGATATTCTCTTAATTGATTTAGCAGTCACTAATTACCTCCCGAGCCCGATTCGGGCGAAGGGTCGATTCGACACACAATCCAATAATATTGAATTATTATAAGATAGTTTAATTCAAGGATTTGAATTTGTCAAGGGAATGGGAAAAAAGCAATACACTCTTATTATCCCTATTCAAAAATCAACTGCGTGCTCAGTTAAAAACATTAGTTAAAACTAATGCGAAAATTGACCCAAAATTTCGTCTATCTTCTTAATCATCCGTCGCTTATCGTGATTTCGTCCTTGAGAGGGGGTACCGTCTAGGGGGTGGTCTCCTAAGTAGACTCGGAGGTAGACTCGGGAGCAGACCCCGGATTCGACTCAGGGATAGACTCGGAATCAGACTCAGGAGCAGACAAGGGATTAGACTCGGAAACAGACTCAGGAACCGACTCAGGGGCAGACTGGGAAGCAGACTCGGAAACAGACAGGGGGGTAGACCGGGGGGCAGACTCGGGAACAGACAGGGGGGCTGAAACATATCAACCGTTTAAATGTAGCGGTTACATTTATGCCCCACCCTTTGTAGTAGGAGGGACTTCCCAGTCCTGACCTAAAAAATCGAGGCTAAGAAGCCTCTCCGACCAATAAGAGAAAAATATCAGTAACTTAGAGGGTCGCTCTTCCCTATCGGACGACGAGGAATTTTTTAATTGTCTTTCCGAATTGTAAGAAGTAGATACCCGGATTTATTCCTTTCAGAGATATTTCTATTCTTTTGTCATTGCGACCCAGCACCTTTTTACTTGAAGTAACGTAATTGTTACGAAATTGTCGTTTCGATAAAGGTGCTGGGGAAGCAATCTCTCTTATCAACTTTCCTGACACATCGAAAATCTTAAGCGTTGGGCGTGAAGCGTTAGGCGTAAAGCTTGCCCATGGAACACGGACACGAATCACGTTCTTCGCCGGATTCGGATAGATTTCTGGTGTTAAGCGTTCAGTGTCGAGTATTGGGTGTTGTTCTATTCCACTTGATGGATTGGTCCAGGTCGTATAAATGTCGTTACCACCTGTCTTAAACGAAATCCAGATTCGGTCTCTTATCGGGTCGTAAAA
>JAOUPE010000284.1 GCA_029880025.1 Caldifarciminota bacterium | reverse complement strand
GATGATAATTTCCAATTGAAGTATCCTGATACAAAGGATTTTCTGATATTGAACCAATTCCAGGAGTACAGTTATTGTAGTTCGTACCATTGCCCCACACATTGTTATAGGTGAGAACCGGCTGGGTGCCGACTGCCCTTATTCCGTCATTCGTATTACTGGTTACAATATTATTCATGACGGTTGGTCCGTAACCACCACCGTCATATATACCTCGCAGGTTATGGGCAATCGTATTGTTAATTACCGGTGCGTTGGCGCTTAAACTTATGCCAGAATAGGTGTTGTCGATAACGACATTATTATGAATAAAAGCACACGACTGGTTCCAAACGACTATTCCCTGGTCATTGCCTTCAACCCGATTGTTGGCAATTTCCGGACATGCTCCTGAATTACAAAAGATTCCAGCACCACCCGGCATTGACCCACCAGAAATTGCACCGGTAACCGTGAATCCTTTAAATTTAGTGTTATTGTTGATATTATTGCCAATAGCGGTCACAACATCACCCGCATCACCACCGCCGTCGATTATCGATAAACCTTCGCCTGCGCCCAGCACAATTACATCCGCTTTCAGCCTTATCTCTTCTTCGTATCTGCCTGGTGCCACCATTACTATGTCGCCAGGACCTGCCGCATCGATGCCTTGCTGGATGGTTGGATATTGTCCTGGAACATGAATAATATCGGCAAGAACCTGTCCTGAAGACAGAATAGCAGCCCAAAAAATAACCAATATAAAATTTCGCATTATTACCTTCTTTCTTTACATTAATACTACTTACGGTCAGTCAAATCGATGCCTTATTAAAATCTTCATTCTTCAGTTTTTGGAAAAATTTTATTTAATGCTTGCTTGACAACACCTTCCTCTGGTTCCTGCATGATCATCACTAAAAAAGGCTTTTTGATGAAAACATCCTTTGGTTTATCGGTTTGTTCTCCTTCGATTTCTTTTTCTAATCCTAATCTAAGTACTAGTGCTGCGACACTGGTTTTATAACTTTTCTCATCCTCGATCCGAAACACCTGTAGCCAGAGGTTATCTCCTTTTAAAGCTATCTCTTCATCAATCTTGGCAAACTTCAATTTGATCTCAACATCCTCTATCGTCTCATAATTCACACCTTCTTTTTTCAAAGCTCCAGCCAATTTCACTGCAGTATCAATTCCCTTTTTTTGACAGTTAATATTCAATAAAAAAGTATAAGCTATAAAAGAAAATAATAGGCCCCTTACGAATCCTCTACTCACTTTTTTTTCTTTTATTTCTTTTATAGTTCACGTATGATAAGAATAACGCTAAAACTCCAGCAATTATATAGATAAGAGCGCCGATCCCGTCTTTTCTAGCCATGAATCGAATCCCACCAAATAAAAATAATAAACCTCCGATCAGATAGGAAGTAACTATTAGCTGATTACTAGTTTTCCTTTCATTACCCATATCTACTCCTTTCTATATTTTTCAATAAAGTCTTTATCTAAACTACCATCATTAGAATATCCTCGTTTTTCCCAATAGCCACGATAAGTAGTATCAGCCGACAATTCGATCTCGGTTATCCATTTAATCCATTTATATCCCCATTTACTTTCGGCAACAAGCTCAAATGGAAAACCTCTTTCCGGAGGCAAAGTGACATTGTTCATCTTATACGCCATTATAATGTCATTCTTCATGATATAATCAATTGGAAAAGAAGTTGTATAGCCATCATGCGCATGGAATATAATTATCTTAGCATTTGATAAGGGCTTTGACTGATTAATCAAATCTTTAACTAAAATTCCTTCCCAGAGTATTTTGGCGCTCCAACCTTCAACGCAGTCCAAGCTAACAACTTTTTTATAATGCTGATGATTGTTAATCACCTCATCATAAGTATAAATTTTTGATTCGTCAACCAGACCGGTAATTTTGAGTCGGTAATCGTCTTTATTTACCCGTTGCGGACCTTTTATCGAATTTTCTCGAAAATCATTGATTGATGATAAGTTTATTCCTTCGTATTCTCTAATTTCTAATGATTTTAGAACAGTAGTCTTTTTTTGGCTATCTTGTTTTGAATCGGTATTTAGCCAAATCGTTCCCGCGATTAATAATATTGCCAGTGTTAAGCCAAGCCCAATAATTTTGTAATTTTGGAATTTCATTCTATCTCCTTCTAATGAGATTTATTCCAATCCATCTGTTCAATTAACTATATGAATCTCTGTCGTTTTGTCAACCCTTAAATTTTTATATAATAATTTAACCACATCATCATATTATGAAACATTATTCGATTCATTTATCTATTCTCGTGTTAACAGAGTGCATTTAGGTGTTGACAATTGAAAATCAATCTATAAATTTAATAGAATGTATTTGGTAATGGCTTTGATGATTTTTTCTCTAAACAGCCGAGTAGTTATCAACGAAATTATGGCAAATCCACTGGGCAGTACAGGTCCAGGTAAACCTGAGGACCGTAATGAATTTATCGAACTTTATAATATCTCGGATGAAACCGTCAATCTGGCTGGCTGGCGCATCACTGATTTTGATGCAACCGACAGTCTGATTGCTTGGACTGATACGAGGTTGCATGAAAAATATCCTGAGGTAATTACCAATACTACTTTTTTGCCTCCCAATCAGTTTGCTGTAATTCTTGACCCTGAATATACCATGACCGAACCTTTAGGCGGTTATGTTCAACCTTATGATTTCCCTCCCGGCATTCTAATTTTAACGGTGGGCAATACAACAATCGGCGACGAGCTACAGAATAATGACCCGATTTTACTATATTCGCCAGATTTGGCAGAAAGTACGAGTTTTGGGACACCATTTGACACAACCGATACATTGCCCTATAGTGCCGGTGACGGAATTTCCTGGGAAAGAATTTCGTCCAATGCCGAAGACCTAAGCATTAATTGGCGACAGTCAATCGATGCTTCCGGTTCAACCCCGGGTCGAGCGAACAGTATTCTCTCTTATCAAGATTTAGCAATCCATGATTTTTATCCATTACCGACGTCATCTGATT
>JAOUPE010000283.1 GCA_029880025.1 Caldifarciminota bacterium | reverse complement strand
AAACCGGTATGGAGTTTTTTCAAGCCGCGCACAAAGAATCCGATAATCGATTTTGCCTGTTCATAGAGGTCAAAGAATTTGTTGTCAGCTACCCGATAAGTCTCATCGAAGAGTCTTACCTTTTTTATCGAGTCATAGAAGTAAGTACCAGGATATTTTGCCTCATCGGTATCGACAACACCGGTCATTGTTTCACCACCGTCCGGTAATGAGACAATGGCTTGGGATTCAGGTGATATCGTTTCGCCACCGATGAAAACCTCAGAAATCTTAACCTTTCGTACCCTTCTTAAACGATAGACCAGGAATCCTAAGACCAGTCCGATTAGAATCAGACCAGTGGCTAAAGTTGGGTTCCATATGCCAATTGTGCTTCCTAATCCGGTCTCACCCAAGATTGGACCAATCAGATAACGAATCGGTAGTTGTGCAAAGACTCCAAATACAATACTAAGGGCAGCTAGAATAACCATGGGCAGAACCATGCCAAAGCCAGCTTCTTTGACTTTTAAAATTTCCTTTGACTTCTCACCCAGGAAAGTTGAGTGCAGAACTTTTAAGAAGGAAGCTAAAGTGAGGACACTGCCAAACATTGCTGCCAGCAAGAATACTATGGAAAAGCTTTGAACTTTGGTCGATTCGAGAACGCCTTGGTATACTAACCATTTCGAAACAAAGCCATTTAGCGGTGGAATACCAGAAATTGCCAGAGCCGATATTAGACAGGTAATAAAGGTTATCGGCATATAACGGGCTAATCCGCCCAATTTTTCCAAACTCGTTTGTCCGGTTCTATTTTCGATTGCCCCAGCACCCAGGAACAAGGCAGACTTATATATCGCATTGTTCACCATATGGAATAAACCACCGATGATTCCTAATGGTATGCCAGTTCCGATACCTAAAACCATATAACCGACCTGAGAAACCGCATGGAAGCTTAAGAGTTTTAAGAGGTTCTTTTGCAATAACGCCATCGAGACTGCAGCAACAATCGTGACACTACCGATTACCATCATGAGGATTGATATCGCAGAATTGGGCATTACTTTGAACAGGTCTAACGAGATACGGGCTAACAGATAAATTCCCAAGAGCTTATCAAGCGAGGCAGGAAGTAGTGCCATTACTGGAACCGGTGCATATTCAGCCGAATCTGGAATCCAGGAATGGAAAGGCATTGCACCGGCTTTGGTTAAAGCACCGATTAAGAGCAGGATGAATGCGATGATGGGCAGGGTTCCGACTAATGGTATCGAAATCTGGTTCATGGCAAGAGTATTGGTCAGGTAATATACGATTGCAGCACCAACCAGCATCAAGATATCAGAACCACCAACCATCACCAATGCCTTATTGGCAGCGGTTTCTGAACCAGGTTTACCTAAGTTAATCAAGAGAAAGAGAAGAATTGCCACCGCGCCCCAGGCTAATAAAAGCACAACCAGATTGTTGGATAGTATCGCTAAAGAAGAGGCGGCAATCGTTAATAAGAAATAGCTGAAATAGTTTTTCTGTTTTTGGGTAAAGGAGTAGATGGTGATTAAGAGTCCAAAGAAAAGGGTAGCGAGCAGGATGAAACTTGAGAAGTGATAGGCGACCAAATCGAAACCGATGCCAGGACCAGCCCAATCCGAAGCTGAGACGAGCTGGATTGTGTAATCGAGTTTACCCTGGGCAAAGATGATTATGCCAAAGACAAAGCTTACCAGCATGGTCAGCAACGAGATGATGGATACCGGATTTTTAGTCGGTCTAAACTCTTTTCCAGGATAGAAAAGAATCAATAAGCCGATAAAAAGGGGCAGCAGAATCGGTAATAACAGTATCATTTTATTCCTCCTTTTTCAGCGATGAATCTGCTCGGTTAATTGTCAGAAATTTTCCAATCAGTTGGTCAATCAATGATTCGGAGAGTCGGTTTCGGAAATCATGCACCAACTCACCACCATCGGCAATAGTAATCTCACACTCTTCTTGGATGGCATGCTTGAGAATATCAAAATCATTTTCCAACCACTTTTTAGCATCGTCGGCTTGGAGTAATTTGGCGAGCGTATCAGTGATACTTTCGTTCTCAACCGTAAATAACCAGCCTTTATCATAAGGGTCCTGATGGACAATTTTAGGATTGGAAAGAACCTCGTCATTGGTCTTGATAACTTTGCCTAATGACTGAACCGGGAGTTTGAAAAATCGATTTCCTTTTTCAAAACTGATTTGACGCAATTCTTCGCCTTTTTGGGTGGTTGATATCTTGCTGATGTCACCTAAGAGTTTTGCCGCAAAGTCATCGATTCCGACTTTAATCTGGTCGTCTTTATCAATTCTGACCCAGACATGATTCGGTTGGTAAAAAGCTTTAGGATGGAAAGCAAAACCTCTAACCCTTTCAACCTTTTCTTCCCGCTTTGCCCGTTTCTTGACTAATAGGGGATGGCTTTCGATTAAATCGGAAATCATCTGGTCAACCGAGCAATGCCAGCATTCGTAATTATTCGAACATATCTTATAGGAGATATCACCGGTCAACATGTAACGACACTTTCTTTTGTCGGCAGGCATAGTGCGTAGTTTCTCAATCGCTTCTTTTATCATCGGCGATTCACCATAAGTTCCGCTCTGGTCAGTAAGCATCTGGTCAAATGCACAATTCTTACAGTCAAAATTTGAGGTGCACAGACGATAGGCAATAACACCAGCCTTCATCCAGATACACTCTTTTAATCCTTCTTTACTCTCTTTCATGACAACCTCCTTTTTGGGGAGCCTTTCCAAACTACTCGTTACCTGAGGTCGGATATGAGCCGACTCTTGATAGGTAGAACATTTTTCTGGACATCCGATACAAGGGTCCTCTTGAACAAGGCTTGGTCTTGGAATCATTTTCTTTGCCGGAGAAGCCTTGCAGTATCTTACAACAATTTCTTCTAAGAATGGACATTTCATGTTTGTTCCTTTCATACCCTAATAAACAGCAAACTACATACCAACTGGAAATTTATTTATAAGTTATTAAAAATTAAAAACTTAACAATACAGAGATAAT
>JAOUPE010000282.1 GCA_029880025.1 Caldifarciminota bacterium | reverse complement strand
CGGATGTCGTCAATCGCGGAATAAATAATACGATAGGTTCGGATTTCAACTCCTTCCTGGTCCGCCATTTGCTGAGCATCCAATAAAGGTTCGACATGAAATCCTACTATCACTGCTTCGGAGGCTTGGGCTAAAAGAACATCGGATACCGTAATCGAACCGACCCCGGCATGAATAATCTTCACCCTCACTTCATCTAAAGAAAGACTTTCCAGGGCTTCCCTTAAAGCTTCGGCTGAACCCCAAACATCGGCTTTTATGACAACTTTGAGTTCTTTCACCTGACCTTCGACGATACGTTTTTGCAAAGCCTCCAGGGTCAATTTGGGAGTCGCTAGAATTCGGTCTCTTTTTGCCATCACTCGGCGTTGAGCAATTTCTCGAGCCAAACGTTCATCGGTAACGACATCAAAATGGTCGCCCGGTTCAGGCAGACCGGAAAATCCAAAAAGCTGTACCGGGGTGGAAGGGGTAGCTTCTGGCAGCTTAACAAAATTCTCGGACAGTAAATCCCGAACTCGACCATATTCGGTTCCACATACAAAGGCGTCGCCACGGCGCAAAGTCCCTTCTTGAATCAGTACCGTAGCAAGATTACCTCTTCCCTTACTTACCCTTGTTTCCAAAACAACGCCTTTGGCTTTACCCACGGTCCGCGCCTTGAGGTTCAGTTCTAAACTAGTGAGAAATATTGCATCAAGCAATTCCTCGATTCCCTGACCAGTTCGAGCCGATGACTCAACACAAAGCGTTGTCCCACCATACCCTTCGATTCTCAGGTTTTGCTGGGCGAGTTGTGCTTTTACCCTTTCTGGATTGGCTTGAACCAGGTCGGATTTAGTAAGGCAAACAATTATCGGGACCCCAGCCGCTCGAGCATGATTGAGTGCTTCGATTGTTTGGGGCATCACACCGTCGTCAGAAGCTGCCACCAAAATCGCAATGTCGGTTACCCGTGCGCCACGGGCACGCATTGCGGTGAATGCCTCATGACCCGGGGTATCAAGAAAAACAATCTTATGATTTTTATAATTAACCACATAAGCGCCGGTATGTTGGGTTATTCTACCATATTCGGTTTCCGCAACTTTAGTTTTACGAATATAGTCCAGGAGTGCGGTCTTACCATGGTCAACATGCCCCATCACCACAACCACCGGTGATCTTGGCTCTTCTTCTATTCCAGCTAAATCTTCTGCCTCGGGCAAAGGAAGTTCTTCACTTTCGATTTCAAATGAAATTCCGAATTCATCAGCCAATAGCGTGATCGTATCCAAATCCAACCTGTGATTCACCGTAGCCAGAAGACCAATTCCCATACATTTCTTAATTATTTCCGAAGTGGTTACTGAAAAGACATGGGCTAATTCCGCCACACTCATATAAGGCGCAACTTTAACTTTTTGAATTGGTTCTTCTTCGGTTACAATTTCTGCTTTTGTTTTAATTCGCCGGTGCCTGATTTCTCGCTTATTCAGTTTGACCATTGTTTGTTTAATTGATTGTCGAATTTTCTGTTCCGTCTTATTACGGTCTTCCTCTCTTTTCTTCCATTTGCCACCTCTTGCCCTCAACGTTTTTTTGTAGAACGACTTTTCTTTCTTCAATTTCCTTTTAACTGCCTCAAACTCCTCGGGTTCAATATAAGATGTATAACCTCGTGCCTGGTAACCCAACGATTTCAGTATCGACACCAGTGCCTCCGAAGAGAGGTTTAAATTTGCCGCTGCGTCACAGATTCTCATCCGCTCCATAATCGATTGCGAACCTCCTTCTTCAATTCTTCGACTGTCTCAGTCTTAAGATTAGCCGATTTTGCCAATTCCTCAGGCGCAGCGTTAAGTAAATCGAAGGCATTAAAGATTTGGGCATCTTGAAGTTTAGTAGTGACCTCCTCGGAAAGCTCTAAATCGGCGATTGACTTCGCTTTTGCGATATTCATAAGATTTCGATTTTTATAATCACTCTGTTTTAAGACCTCAATTTTAGTCCCAACCAGCAGGCTAGCGAGCCAAACATTTTGTCCTTTTTTGCCAATGGCAACCGAAAAGTCCTGGTCCGGCACGACCACGACATAAGTTTCTTCCTCTTTTATCACATCGCTAACCTTGGCTGGACCTAAAGCACGAGGGATGAATACCTGGGTGTCTTTATTCCATTGAACGATATCAATCTTTTCGCCGGAAAGTTCCTTAATGATATTTTCGATACGGGACTTACGATAACCAACACAAGCGCCTACCGGGTCGACCTTAACCTCGGTCGAATAAACTGCGACTTTGGAACGAAAACCCGGAGCTCGGGCAATACCTTTAATTTCGACTAAGCCTTCCCGAATTTCCGGCACTTCTTTAAACAAGAGTTTTCTTAAGAATTCCGGATGAGTCCTTGACAGATAGATACGGGGTCCAATCGGAGTCTTCTCGACTCGATGGACGTAAGCTTTTATCGGTACGCCCTGGCGATAATGGTCGGTTTTTAGTTGTTCTCGATTGGGCAGACTGGCTTCAATTAATCCGAGATTAATAATAATTTCATCCCGACCAATTTTTTGAACCGTACCGGTAACGATTTCCCCCCGTTTTTTAATAAACTCGTCGTATAATTTATTCCGTTCGGCTTCCCGTAATTTAAGAACCAGTTCATCGGAAGCCTTGCGAATAGCAATCCTGCCAATTTCTAACAAAGGTATCGGTATCCTTAACGTATCACCAATTTTGATGTCTGAATTTATCTCTTTCGCTTTAGTGAGTTCGATTTGACTGACAGAATCGGTAACATTAGGGACAACCTTTTTCAAAAGAAATACCGAGATTTCGCCTTTCTCCGGAGTAATTACAACGTCGGCATCGGCAGTTTCACCAAAACGACGCTTTAATCCGGATATGATACTCATCTTCAAAGTCTGGCATACGTAATTAATATCGACATTACGAACCCTTGCAATCTGTGTGATTAAATTAACGATTTCCTTATTCATCATTTCTCCTTAGCTCTATTATCTCGAACTTTACCAAAAAGAACCTCATCCGAAATCTTCAAATGTCCGGCTT
>JAOUPE010000281.1 GCA_029880025.1 Caldifarciminota bacterium | reverse complement strand
AATGAAAGAGCGTATCTTCAAAATCCTGGGAAAAGAAAATCCGAAAATGTTAAGAAAACTGAAACAAGATGTGCTTAAACTTCGAATATCGACTATTCACAGTTTCTGTCTTTCCTTGCTGGAACGTTTTGCCCCGTTCATCGATTTAGAGCCAGAGATTAAAGTGCTTGAAGACCCAAGCATCTTATGGTTTGATGTGGTTGATGACACATTACGCAATATAGCCGAGACCGAACCGGAAAGCCGAGATTACAAAATGATAATGGATTTGATTGCCCAGGAACGGTTTCGCGGCTGGTCGGTCCTACGAAGGTTGTTAGAAGTTCTTTTTGAACGCCGGGCGGCTGCCCAGCGTGCAAATGTCGGCTTACCCGAACGTAAAGAACTGATACCATTAATCACCGAATTATATGATGACCCGGTTGGTCCAGCTCGAATTCCTGATTATTCTGAATTATTTCCCGAGAGAATTACATCCAGGCTGATACAGAAGGTAAGGGAAAAACTGGATAGCAATGCTAATCTATTTTTGACCCAAACCAAAAAACCGAGACGTCAGGGGTTCAATGCCGAAGAACGTGCCTGGGCAGAAAGAATGGCGCAATATCGAAAACTTATAATCTCTTATGCCAGTACCATAAGGGCTTTGCGTATCTTTCATCTGTTTAAGCGGCGTTTTCTGGCTAAATATCAGGAGCGGGAACGTCAAAATAGTCAGGCTGATTTTACCGACTTAGAATTACTCACCCACCAGCTGATTTTCCAAAATCCAGAATGGTCAAATATCCTTTATTCATTCGATGAACATACCGACCATATCTTAGTCGATGAATTCCAGGATACCAACTTCCTGCAGTGGAGTATTATTGATAAATTGAGTGAGGAATGGCGGTCCGGTTATGGAGCAAAACAGACCCGTGCCATTCAGCCCACCATCTTTTTAGTCGGCGATGACAAGCAATCAATCTATTATTTTCGTGGGGCTAATGCCCAGGTTTTTACCGATGCCAGGGCAAAACTCGAAGCCTGGTATGAAAAAGATAAATTCGAATACGAAGAGGTAAAGGATAATTATCGCAGTTTGCAGGCAATCATCGATTTTACCAATTTCTTATTTTCAAAGTTGATGAATCCGGCACCGGATGAACCAGCCTGGCACACCCGATATGCACCATTCGAACGAAAACGGAAAAATGATGACCCGGGCTCGGTTGAATTGATACTGGCAAAGGTTCCCGAAGCAAGGATGCCTGAACGTCGTCAAAAAGAAGCCGACCTGATTGCCAAAAGAATTTGCACAATGGTCGGGAAATTAATGGTCTATGATGGTAAAGAGAACCCTCAACCCTGTCAGTATCAAGATATGACTATCCTCTTACGCAAAAGGACTTATCTCGATGTTTTAGAAAACGCATTGCAGAAACACAACATACCATTTGTTGTGGTTAAAGGTATCGGTTTTCATGGAACACCCGAGGTTTCATTCTTGAGAGCTTTTGTTAGTTTCCTGGCTGACCCGAGTTCTGATTTTAGCCTTTATGTCCTATTAAGAAATCCGGTCTTCAGTTTCTCGGAAAAGGAATTACTCATGATAACCAGGGCATCCGGATTAACGCTTTGGCAAAGGTTGAAAAATTATAGCGAATCGTTCGGTAAACGAAAAAATGAAGTCGCTCAATTCCAGAATTGGCTTGATGCGGCAAAGCACAAACCGATTTCCCATATCATCGAAGAAATGCTAAAAATCAAATCCGGCTGGAAAATCTTTTCCGAACCTTCGAGATTAGTTAATGTCAAAAAGTTTATAAGACTGGTCGAGGATTTTGAAACTCAGGGTCGGCATCCGATGCGAATTCAAGAGTATTTGCAAAAGAGTATTGAAAAGGAGAACGAACCGAAAGCCAATATTAGAATCGAAGGTAAGGATGCAGTAAGAATAATGACGATTCATGCGGCAAAAGGGCTGCAATTTCCGATTGTTTTTGTGCCGGGATTGGAGGAGAGTCTTGATATTAAAGCCGGGTCAGACCAGTCAATTCTGATTGAAGAAATTTCAGAAGATAAAGTAGTCTTGGCTTATCAACCTGAGGCAGATTTGCGAAAAGAGACCCAGTTATTTATTGACAAAGATAAAAAAGAAATCGAGGAAGCAAAAAGGCTTTTCTATGTTGCGGTTACTCGAGCCCGCGATCATTTGTTCCTTACTGGTATATGGAAAGATAAAGACCCCAATCTTACTCGATTGCGCTGGTTAAAGGACGCTTTTGGTCTGAGCCAAGAAAACGGCAAATTCAAAATTGACCCGTCCCTTTTCCGTCATTGTGACCCAGCACTTTCAGAAAGGGCTGGGCAGGCAATCCCACGAAATTTCTCAATTGCCGACGAAGAATTTATAAACAAAGAATACGAAACAACAAAACAAGAAATAATTCCTACTCAAACACTTTACACTTCGTACTTGGCACTTCCCTCGCCTCTCCCCTATGAGCCATCCTTTGAATGGCAATTTGTCACCCGAGAATTGGAAGAAGTTCGAAGAAAATCCGAGGAAAACTGGACAATCTTTGGCGAGGTGATGCATCAGCTATTTGAAGAGATTTCCAATTCTCGGTTCTCCCCCTCACCTTTTTCCTCCCCCACTCGTGGGGGGAGGACAGGAGGAGGGGGAAACTGGTCCACTATCTTAACTCGCGCTACACATCTACTCCTTGCTGTTGGAATGACTAAAGATGATTTATCAATTTGGCTTGAACGCCTCAAAAACCAATTCCAGCTCTTAGCAACCAAAGGGCTCTTGTCTATCATTCTTCCTCAGCCTAATAGTTATGCGGAATTACTATTTATGCTCAAAAAGGATAAAACAATCTACAGTGGTCGAATTGACCGGGTTATTAAGACCCCAGAAGAAATTAAGGTTTATGACTATAAAACATTTCCCCTTAAAGACGATGAGTTAAGACCTTTCATCGCCAAATATGCTCAGCAACTTGCTATTTATAAAGAAGCAGTTTCTTCAATCTTTGAAGCCAAAAATATCTCTACTTATCTTCTCTTCACTGCCTTGGG
>JAOUPE010000280.1 GCA_029880025.1 Caldifarciminota bacterium | reverse complement strand
CCTGTCCGCCTCGACCATGCCAGCGGATTTCTAATACTTCACCGCGCTTTGCCTGGTGAACAGTTTGTGTTGCACTCACTATGACCTCCAATTATCTATTAATTATCCATGACGAATTAACAAATATCAGCGAATTTGCCGAATAATGAAAGGAATTCATTCAATTCGGCAGCATTCGTTCTATTGAACAGTTAGTTTAATTCGATTCTAAGGAAAAGTCAAGGAAATTTAAAAAGAGTAGAATCTAACTACAGAGGAAACATAGCGTAAAGAGGAGAAAATGACACAAACGCATACATCTTCACCTTCTCATCGAGTGGTGAAGCAGTTTAAACTGATTTTTATTCCTTATTTTGCATTTTAACTTTTGAATTTTCTTACTCTATATATACCTCCACGTGTTCGCCTTTTTCATCATCATCAACTTCCACAATCTTACCCACAAGGTCTTTTTCGATTGCTTCGGTAACCGCTGTCAAATCGATATTCTTTTCCCTTATCTTAGCCTGGGCACTTTCCGGCACAAACCGCATCCCCCATTTCACCAGACCAAGCGGGACCTTCACATTAACTTTAAGCTTTTCTTGATTCATATCCCAGACCTTAACTTTCAGAAATTTTCCGGTTCCAGAAACCGGTTCACCCAGGCTATCGAGTAGTTTTGCCGCCTGTTCCGCCGTTATCTTTTTCTCTTCTAACATCTTTAGAATCCGCATTCTTTCATCGCTCATTTCTTACCTCCTAACTTTTCAACTGCTTCATCGACATTGATTTTACCTTGTTCCAAATCTTTCAAAACCTCATCCTTTCGAACCCAACGCCTGCCTCGTTTAATCAATCGTCGAATAATGATATAAAGACCAAGCGCAACAATCAGTAAGGGCCAATTCTTGCTGAATGAAATATAAGGGACTCCTAAACTGCTCAGCCAAATCCAAAGTCCGATTATGATAATAATTATTCCCCACCATAGTCTTCTCATCTTTTCCTCCGAATGTAATGAGCTATCCCTTCCGCAATGGTTAATAGTCCGACAATGACGATAATCAATGGCCAATCCCGACGAAACCAGATTTGTCGAACCACACCCAAGTTACCCAGCCAAATCCAGACCCCGACTGCTGCAACGACCAGTCCCCAGATAATTGTTCTTAACACTTTTCCTCCTTTTTAACTCTAAAGTAACCACAGATTAACACAGATGAACACAGATAAAAATAAGAGAATATCCGCGTTCATCCGTGGTAAAAATTCCTCTGTGTTCTCTGTGGTTCATCTTATTTCTTTATCTCAATATCGCCACTATCAGTTCGGCAAACGAATTTGCCTTTCTTATCACCCAGACCAATTTTAAGAAGCCCTTCGTCTTTTTCCAGTTCTTCATAAGGCTCAGGAATATTCAAATCGATATCGCCTTCTTCGGTATAGAGCTCCAAAATCAAGTTGGCATCTTTAGGTAAAGTAATTATGATGTCACCGCTTGCCGTTTCAAATTCGCTCTGGTCAGAAGCCAGAAACGTTAAATCGATATCACCGCTTTGAGATTTTGTCCAGATATTTCCGATTAAATCCTTGCCATCAACATTACCGGATATGGTCTTTATCGCCATTCTGCCTTCAAACTTAGCTATTTCCACATCACCTGAAACCGTATGGATATCGACCTCGCTCTGTATCTTTTCCAGCTCTACATCGCCCGAAACCGTAGAAAGTCCTAATCTTGTTTTCATTGGCAGGTTTACTTTTACATTACCGGAAATGGTTTTAATATAAAGTCGGTTATCCTCTTCCGACACTTTACCCAAACCATCCGATTCCACAAAGATTTCGTCTTTTTCCCAACCCTGAATCGTAATATCGCTGCTCACTGCCCTTATATCAACTTCTTCTTTGGCTGAAAACTTTTGTTCTCTCAAGTGCATTTTTTCACCAATCCCGGTTTCTACTGCTCTTTTTACGGTGCGGGTAACAACTTCCGGGATTACATCAAACCCCATGGGAAATCTTTTTCGGAAGCGCGGGCCATGGAAACGCATCTCCTCCCATTCCCGAGGTTTTTCTTTCAATGCTTCAAGCAGTCGTGCTGCCTCTTCGGCGGTAATCTTGCCGTCTTCCAGCATCTTTAAGATGCGTGCTCTTTCATCGGTCATATAAACCTCCTGATATACGAATTAGACGAATGATAACGAATTTCACGAATAAAAAATTGGTGTTGCTTAGCTCCACCGACGCTTTGCGTTTCGTCTTATTCGCTGTCATTCGTAACATTTGCTTTTCTATCTTTCTCTTATTAATCTCTCTGCTTGCTCAGCCGTTATTTCACCTTTTTCAAGCTTATCCAGTATCTCATTTATCTCATCTTTGCTTTGAGTCGATTCAAACCCTAAAAGAGCGAGCATAATATCGAGTCGACTTCGCACCGTGGGATAAGATATCCCTAATTCTTTCTCAACTTCTCTAATATTTCCACGGTTTTTAAGGAACACGAGCATGAAATTGATTATATCATCCGGTAATTCCAGAAGCTTGTGAATCCAAAAATTACCCGATACCGCAGTCGCACAATCCGGACACTTTAACTCAGAAATAAACATTTTTGAGCCACACTTTGGACATTTTGACATAATTCTGTCTTTCATATTAAATATATTAATATAAATATTAACTTTGTCAAGTAAAAAATCAAATTATATTAATTTTTTTAATATTATTCAAAAATAACAGATTAGACGAGGACGACAGAGAATTTCATGTAAGTAATTGATTTTTCAATCGAAATTGCCAGATAGACGATATTATTGGCACCCTATTAGGGGCTAGCCCACCCCTAGCCCTAAGCTACCCCCTATACGGTATAGGGAGCGGCTTAATGGGTAGCCTACCGGCTAGCCCAGCAGATAGCTTTGGGGTTAGCTTAGGAATCAGGTCAGGGGGCTGGCTTATGGGTAGCATAAGGAGCAGGGTAAGTGGTAGCCTAGGGGATTGGCTAAGGGGTAGACCGGGAGGTAGCCTAAGGGTTAGCCTATGGGGTAGCCTAAGGAGCAGGCTAAGGAGTAGGTTACAGGGTT
>JAOUPE010000279.1 GCA_029880025.1 Caldifarciminota bacterium | reverse complement strand
GGTATTCGGGTCATAAGAGTAAAAGTCATTTTTATTGGAAGCTTTCAGGAAATAGATTAAACCGGTAGCCTCAAGTCCTGCCATACAGCTTCCAGATTTGGGTCTCTTACCTGAGGGCGCAGTTGGAATCGATGCCATTGCAAACCAGCCACTTGGTGGGGCACCAGGTCTACGCACTTCAACTGAGCCGGTTCGCTTATCATTAGTGGTATAAACATCGCCAGAAAGTTCTGTTGAACAAGAAACAGTATGAGTGCCGACTTGATTGGCATTCCAAGTTGGGAATGTAAGATACTGATATGTGCCGGGTGTATGACTAAAGACTAAAGCAGTGGTATCATAGAAACTGCCGATTTTCATCCGAACATTGTAGCTCTCGGTTGTCGTGCCATAGTTATAGACCGAACAGGTAGGCGTTATAACTTGACCAGAATCAATTATACCAGTAGGTGATTTTATTGCAACAACTCCGACATCTTTTCCTGCTGCCGACACAATAACCGAATCAATCATCAAATCATTGATGGTTCTCAAATCGCCTGTCAGTTGGGTTGAACACTTGACCGTAAAAGTTCCGGCTTGACTGGCTAACCAATTACCAAACGAGACTGTTCTCTGTTCACCGGAAATAAGGTTATTGACATTTGCGGTGCGGGTCCAGGTATCAACCGTCATGACCGCATTGAACGATACCGTATCCGTGCCAAAATTCTTTACAATCGCTGAGGCGGCAACTGAACTATCTTTTCTTACCATACCGGTCGGAGCAACAATCTGGGTGACACCAACATCAAGTGTGAGTTTGTATATAAGATTAGCCGTCATAACATTTCCACTATTACTGATACTCTCCACTGCCACATAACTTTGGACACCGTAATAGAAATCGGTGTTAGGAGTTGAGAGCGGAGTAAAATATGGTGTTTGTATCCAAGGGTCACCGGTATCGCCGCGATTGAAAGGCAAGGTGGTATCTAAATCATCCCGAAATGAAGTTACCGGAAAGCCATCCTGACACTCAACATCAACCCCATAATGCATATTATTGGTATAACCGACTCTGGAATTGACTCGGTTCGAGCTTCGATTCATTCCAATCATCGAATCATCAACCTGATAAATCAAAAGTCCAGACCCAGGCAGCGCAGCGTCAAATCCTCTCAATTGGCGATTCTCGATAAGGAAATACTGTTTACTGGTCTGTTGATTGTATGGATTCATTCGATAAATTTTGGGCAGGGTTTCTACTGCCGGAATCTGGGCATTCAAGGAATCTTTGTTCCATAACTTAGTCGGAGTTAACCAGCCCCGGTCAATTTTTGCCCAGGCACTGAAATGACCGGGTTTTGTTGCAAAAGGATTTCCTAACCAATCGCCACCTGCCATAAGACACCATTTGCCAGCCCCTTCTCCATAACCATTGGTTGAACCATCCGTATCATAAAGGTCAGGTAATCCAATATCGTGACCGATTTCATGGGCAACTAACCCCATCCCAATGATTGTGCCATTAGGTGCTTTTTCACCAACCATTGAATATCCTCCACCGTAATTAGCACCACCAATACAACATGCGCCATAAGGACCATCCTGACTCCAATAACCAGTGCCAGGGATTGCCCAATGATGGCGCCAGGTTTTAGGATTGGGTGCCCCAGAATAAGATGCCTCAAAACCAGCAACGATAATAACCGTATGAAGTTCATCGGTAGAAATTGAAAGGTCAGGCACAGGGTCCATCTGGAATGCCCAATAGTTAACATTCGAGTCAGCGGCTTGGAATGCCAGGAAAGCGATTTGCTGGCTTAAACTCCAGGTCCGGCAGCCGGCTGGTGCACCGGGCAAGCTTTCACCCATTCGCCACATCCAGTCGTTGCCATAAGTCGTATGAGGATGATTGAAGTTCAACCGATACCAGCCTGTAACACCATTATTATTGGGTGGAGATGCCTCAGTCGCCGGGGTCAAATCTAAACCCGGAAAGTTATAAGTAAGGTGATAAGAAACTTCATGATAGTAATCTCTCATACTGGAACCCGGTGAATTGGTGGTCAGAAGTATCGTATTCCAGTTTCCCTGGGCATAAGTTCCAGCACAGTTATTGAAATCGACCAGAATCACTAACACCGGTTCAAAGCCAATCTGTAACAATATATCACCCCTTGGTCGTTTCGAAAGGTCAGTGGGCACTGAACGAAAATTGGGTAAAGAACCATCCTCACCTCGACAAGCATAAGCCGAGCTTTGATATAAGGTATTGATTAGAACCGATATCACCAGTAAGGATACCAGATAGTTGATGCAACCTTTTAGATTTTTGAACATTGTGACCTCCTTATATTGGTTAAATTTTTGGTTCATTTTGACCTCCTATAAGACATCTCTAAATCCGAACCTTCTCAAAATTCGGCTAAACTGAGCTTGTGACATCTTGATTGATTTGGCTGCCTTGGCAATATTCCATTTATTCTTGCGTAAGGCATCCAAAACCAAAAGCCGTTCAACCGTTTCTTTGTCAGCACCTGGATTAATACTGACAGGGTTTGACTTTTTAGCTGCTCTCATAAAACCTCCTTATCAAAATCCTTTGCAATTTCATACTAAGTTTTCTCATGCCCAATAATTATGCAAATTATGTGCCAATATCTGATTATTTTGTAAGCACTTATAATTTAAGATACTTATAAAATGGTGCAGTCATCGAATGTGACCTAAAATGTCACAATCGAATCGAGAATTTTGGTCCTGGAACTTCAATTTAGCTTGATTTTACTGGGTTTTTAGCTGTGACCTGAGATGTCACAGATTGGAATCTAATCGGTTAAGATTACTCTCGTTCAATCTTATATTTCTTTAGCAGGCGATAGAGATGGCGACGCGTTATGTTCAAATCCTCAGCCGTTCTGGTCATATTCCAATTATTTTTTTTAAGAGTTTGGACCAGAAACTCTTTTTCTAAAATCTGGGTCTGGGATTTTGCCTGAACTTTAGCCTGTCGATAGTCAAAAACCGATTCACCGGTCCTTTGAAAAATTGACGGCAAATCCGCCAGGCTGATTTGGTCGCCCCG
>JAOUPE010000278.1 GCA_029880025.1 Caldifarciminota bacterium | reverse complement strand
ATGCCAACCTCAAAAAATATTCTTTTTGGCTATCAGTTCAAATCAATCGCTGGTGCCGCACCGGTGCTTGGTCCAATCATCGCAATCAAATGGGGATGGCTGCCTGGACTTCTCTGGATTCTTTTAGGTACATTCTTTATCGGTTGGATTCAGGATTATACCAGCGCGGTAATCTCAATGCGCAATGATGGAAAAACTTTCGGCGGTATTTCTTATACCTTAATCTCACCGAGAACTCGAATAATTTTGCTCTCCTTCATCTATTTCTATCTTTTACTCATTGCTGCCGCTTTTTCCAATGTCGTTGCCACCTTTATGGCTAATAATCCTAATATACCATTCTCAATCATCTTTCTCGCAATTGCCGGTGTTGCTGTCGGATTTCTCATTTATCACGGGAGAATCAACCTTGCCATTGTCACAATCATTGGTTTATTAATATTTTATGTAACACTCTTTTTAGGAAATGATTTACCTCTTGCTTTGGCTAATCCAAGTGCCAACAAGATTCTCTGGCTTATCTTTGCTTTAGTTTTCTCTTTTTTAGGCTCGGTGCTGCCAATATGGGTTTTTGTCCAACCGGTTAACTATCTTGGTTTTTATATCATTCTGTTCGGAATGATTGGAGCAATCCTGGGAATTATTGTTGGACATCCCAATTTGAAAGCTCCGGCATTTACCAGTTTTAATGCCGAAGGGCTGCCGCTCTGGCCCATTCTCTTTGTCACAATTGCTTGTGGTGCAATTTCGGGCTGGCATAGTAATGTCTCTTCAACCGGCACTTCCCGCCAATTAGAAAAGGATACCGATGCCCGAGTTGTTACGGCTGGCGCCATGTTTTTAGAGATGATCCTTGCCTTAATCGCCTTAATAATCGTCAGTGTCACTACTGCTAAGGCACCCTGGCATGCCCTGTTTGGACAGGGTATGGGTGAAATTTTTAGCTATATCGGATTACCCAGAGGCTGGGGAAATGCTTATGGTCCAGTAATGATTGTTGTCCTTGCTATCACCATTCTTCATCTTGTTATAAGATTTATGCGCATCGCAACCAACGAACTTTTAGGCAAAAAGATTCCAGCGCTGAGAAATCCAATTTTAGGAACTGGGGTTGCCTTAATCCTTTCTTTCTTTCTGGTTTATACCGGGACATTCAATTATATCTGGGTTCTTTTTGGTTCAGCCAATCAACTGATGGCAAGTCTTGCTCTACTCATTGCTTCAATCTGGCTTATTTCTCAGAAAAAACCAACCAGGTTCACTTTTTATCCAATGATATTTATGTATCTAACTACTATGAGTGCCTTGATTTATACCAGTATTTCAGTTTTGCGCCAAGCAATAACCGGCTTAGATTTAACCGGAAAACAATTAACAACTAGTTCCATCATCGGCAACTATTTTGCCGGAGGGATTGGACTGATTTTGTTTGTTGCTGCAATAATTCTTGCTTATGATGGTATGAAAGCATTTCTTAAATATAAGAAAGTCACAAGTGAACAGGTCACAAGTACACAAGTAAAGGAGTCTTATAAATGAACGAAAAGAAGAGAGGATTTTTCAAAACAATAAAAGAATTCGTTTATGGAATGGCGGCTCATGATACTGCCCGATTTGCCCTAAAAACCCGTGGCAGCATGGAGCATTTATTTATTCTTATTACGATGGGTGATATGTTAGGAATTCCGATTCTTCCTCCTTATTATTCTTTACGAATTCTTCCTTATTGTGTTCCCCAAATTTCTACCTGGAAACGTCGAATGCTAAGGGAGAAAGACTTTACCGATACCTTAGCTTAAATAATTACCACGAAAGCACGAAAATAAGAAATCTCTTTTCACTTTTATTAAAAAGGATTGAGTGGGAATATATTATTATTTCGTGCCTTTCGTGTCTTCGTGGTTTTAATTGTCTTGTGAAAATCTGTACTAATCAGTGTACGTCTGTGGTTCAATTCGGTTTCTCTGTGGTCTCAGAGCCTCTGTGGCTGTGTTCCAACCGATGCCGATAAATTTTCCTTATTTAGGTCAAACTTTAGCCCTGCTCAGTGCTGTGTTTTGGGCATTTGCGGTCATTCTCTTTAAAAAGAGCGGGGAAACGGTTCATCCGATTGGACTAAACCTTTTCAAAAACCTGCTGGCAATGGTTTTATTTATTCCCACCATGTTAATTTTTCGTGAAACCTTTTTTCGACCAATCCCTTTTAGCGAATATGCAATTTTTCTGATTAGCGGTGTTCTCGGTATAGCAATTGGTGACACCTTATTTTTTATGAGTCTTAATCGAATCGGGGCTGGTCTTACCGCAATCGTCGGGTATATGTACAGCCCGTCGATTATTCTCTTCTCGGTATTATTCTTAAAAGAAAGTTTAAACCTTTTACAGATTTTGGGTGTGATCCTGATTCTTTCCGCCTTACTTTCAACAACGCAGATTAAACTTCCTAAAAATTTAAGTCGGAAAGCCCTCTTAATTGGTATCCTCTGGGGTACATTAGCAAGCATAGCTACTGCCATTGGTATTGTATTAATTAAACCAATGCTCGGTAAGACCCCTTTATTATGGGCAACTGAAATCCGTTTGATAGCCGGTTTTTTCAGTCTTTTAATCATTACTTCTTTTCTTCCTGCTAGAAAGCGAATTATCGCTTCTTTATTAACGACCAAAGGCTTGGGTTATACAATTGGCGGAACTCTGGTTGGGACTTACATCGCATTAGTCGTCTGGTTAGGTGGTATGAAATATACTCAGGCTTCGATTGCTGCACCTTTAAATCAAATCAGTAATATTTTTGTCTTTATCCTGGCAGCGATGATTCTAAAAGAACCGATTACCCTCAGGCGTATCTTAGCCATAATTATTGCTTTTGGCGGTGCTTTGCTGGTTTTCTTAGGCTGAAGCATTAATAACCACAGATTAACACAGATTTTCACAAGATTATATATAATTCAACCCTGAAAAACACCGAAGCACACCGAAAATCATTCGGTATTTCAGATAATTCAGTGTTATTCGGTGTTGCTAATGAGTGTCTGGTGATAATTATGTGAAATCTCGTGGTTTCTTTTATTGTATTCAATCCTAATATAAT
>JAOUPE010000277.1 GCA_029880025.1 Caldifarciminota bacterium | reverse complement strand
GGTCCCGCTTCTGAAAGAACTTGGTGTTGATGCAAGGTGGGATGTTATAAAAGGCGACGGAAAATTTTTTAGTATCACAAAGAAAATCCATAATGCGTTGCATGGGGTAGATATTGAGCTATCCAAAGAAGAGTTAGATTACTTCAAACAGGTAAACCATAACAATGCCGGTGAAATTAATTTTTATGGTGATATTGTTTATATCCACGACCCACAGCCAATCGCTCTGGTTGATAAAAGGAAAGAGGTTGGGAAAAAATGGGTCTGGCGCTGTCACATCGATTTCACTGAGCCGAATCAAAAAATCTTCGATTTTTTGAGAAGGTATATCGAACAATACGATTGCGCGGTCTTTTCGGCACCGGCTTTTTCACGAGAACTAAATATTCCTCAAATCCTGGTATCACCTTCGATTGACCCACTGAGTGATAAAAATAAAGAGTTGCCTCAAGCAACAATCGATTCGGTGCTGGAACGTTTTGAAATCGATAGCGAACGACCGATCGTCACTCAAATCTCTCGTTTTGATTATCTGAAAGACCCGCTCGGGGTAATTGAGGTTTATAAAAAGGTTAAGAAGTATATAGATTTTCAGTTGATTCTTGCCGGTGGTGGTGCGACCGATGACCCAGAAGGCATGAAGGTTCTCGAAGAAGTGAAGGCAGCATCAACCGATGACCCGGATATTCACGTAATCTTTCTTCCCCCAGCGAGTGATATAGAAATAAATGCGCTGCAGCGGGCGTCATCGGTCATTCTCCAGAAATCATTAAAAGAAGGTTTCGGCTTGACCGTGGCAGAAGCATTGTGGAAAAGAAAACCGGTCATCGCTTCGGCGGTCGGTGGGATTCCACTGCAAATTGCTCACAAATACTCTGGTATCCTTTCCCATTCAATCGAGGGCACGGCTTTTTATTTAAAACAACTGCTTAATGACCCGGATTACGCAATGAGGCTTGGGCTAAACGGCAAAGAACATATCAGAAATAACTTTCTCATCACAAGGCATATTCGTGATTATTTGTTACTTTTTATCTCGTTATTTTATGAGAGTGATGTTATTAATTTGTAAAACTTTAACTTAAGATTGATTCCGGTAATCAAAACTTATAAAATATAGAACGACCTGGTTACCGGTTAAAAATAACTGGTGAAGGGTAGAGAAATCTCACGCAATTTAAAAGATGAATGATTTTAAAGAAATAATTGTCGAGTTGCAAAAACTGCCTCGAATATCCGATAAAGCGGTTGACGCATTCCACCATTCCCTACCCCGAATTGTTTTTCTGGTCAACGAAAAATTCGTGGTCGATAATAAATTCTGCTGCATAAAATCTGTTGCTGCACAGATGGAGTTACTCGGCAACATTCAAAAAAAATTTGGGGATACCCTTCGGGCAGCCTATCGGTTTCATCTATACGAAGCTTTGATTGAGGAATTTGGCTGGCTGATTTCGACTCTTCATTATCGGGGCATAGCCGAAGAATGCTTTGCGAAGATGATTGGCACCTGGCTGATGACAATTCATGGAATAGTCGAACCAACTTTCTCCCGAGAACTGGTAACACCATTACAGATTCTGGAACGCAACTTACCGATATTTATCAAACAGGCTGAAGTCAATCTGGGACCGGAAGATGAAAAGCAAGATAAGCTTTTACATTTACTGCTGAAGAAAAAAAGGCGAGAGGCTGCCGATTATGTGATGTCATTAGCCAAAATGGGAGGGCATCCGGATGATTTATGTGTTGAGTTGTTAGCGCCGGTTCTTAAAAAAATCGGATTGCTCTGGCAAAGGAATGAAATTAGTGCGGCGGATGAACATGTTGTTACTGAGTTGTGCCGATACATAATGTTTCGACTTTATGATTCGGTTCCGATAAAACAGACTTTGCCTTATAAGGCTTTGGTAAGTTGTGTGCCAGGTGAAGAGCATGCGTTGGGTGCTGAGATGGTGGCAAATTATCTGGCGGATAAAGGCTGGACCGTATATTTCCTTGGACATAGCTCCCCAGAAAATGATTTGGTCGATGCTTTAACCAATTATCAACCCGATTCGATTTTTCTTTCGATCAGCTTAATCTCGAATTTGCCGGTAACCTTTGAACTTTTAAAAAAGGTTAGAAAAATCGTGCCGGCAATTAAAATAATCATCGGTGGCAATGCAATATCAAAAACCAGAGAGATTTTTGCTGACCTGGTTGATGCGACAGTTGAGGATATCAGAGATTTGTATAAAACGTCAATAAAACTGCTCGGCAAAAATGCGTAGGTTAATTGCAATCAAGATGTTGTTGCACCAACGCTCTACCACAGCCGGTGCAATACTGGGTGTGGTTGCAATAATCTTTTTAGTTGGACAGCAGCTCACCGTATTCTTTGGGCTTTTGAGTTTAATGGCAGCGCTGGTTGATTATAGCGGAGCCGACCTCTGGATTACCAGCAAAAATACTGACAACATCAATGCCACCGGTACATTACCGATAAGGTATGTTGACCGAATCATGGGTTTAGCCGAAGTGGAATGGGCAGAACCGGTTATTTCCAGCGCCGGGTTGGTTCAAAGAAAGGATGGCAAATACCAGCCGGTCCAGCTTTATGGTGTGGCGCGACCGCGCCTGGCTGGTGGACCATGGCGTTTTGCCCAAGGCGGTATTGATGTTCTTCTGGATTATGAAGGGTTAACCATTGACAAACTCGATTACCAAAACTTAGGTAATCCGAAATTGAATGATGTGATTGAGGTTAGCGGCAAGCGGGTCCGTATTGCCGGGTTCACTAAAGGGGTGCGCGGTTTTCAGGGGACATTGGTGATGACCAATCTAAATAAAGCGCGTGAGATTTCTCAGGTTCCACCCGACCGATGCAGTAATATTTTAGTCAAATTTCGGACCGGAATGAACAATCCCAAAAATGTGGCAAGGTTGAAGGGAATCTTGCCGGGGGCAGAAGTGATAACAGAAAAAACCCTTGCCGCCCAGACTCGCTTTTATTATATAACCCAGACCGGAATTGGCAGCAGTTTTGGTTTTTCGACGATGATTGGTGTCTTGGTTGGAATTGTCATCATTACCCTGACAATGTATACCAATATACTGAAC
>JAOUPE010000028.1 GCA_029880025.1 Caldifarciminota bacterium | reverse complement strand
GGGTTCGGTCTTTGAAATTCGTTTCCAATCTTTAGCAGTTTTGCCATTGAGTAAAGTCGCTTCATAAATCGGGTCAAAAAAATCTGGACTTGGCTGGACCGTTGGTTTTTCGGTAAAACCGAGAGTTATATCAAGTTTGTCAAACACCTTCAATTCTTTGGTGACTGGATTATATTGAGCCGGAGAAATTAAAATCCTGGCGACTCGAATATTGCGCATCAAGCCGATCTCTTTTAGCTCGGCTAAAGGACCAGGAAGATAACGATTTTCCTGATAGACTTCCGACTTTTTAAATACTGTGCTGTCCCAGGATTGTTTTGGAATTGGTGCCAGATTAACATCATTAAAGATTCGCGAACTGCTCTGATGCACGGAGAGAATAACTTTGCCAGTTTGAGGAATACCCAGCATGACTTCGGTCTGAGGTAAATCTGGATAGCCAATTTCGGTAGAGAGGTGAATACAACCTGGTAAATCAATTCTATGCAAGTAAGACCGGGTGGTTGGATCAAAAAATATTGGCTTAATAAAGTCGGATTCATTAGTATGAATTAAACTATCTAAATTGAGAATGAATAAAAAGTTATTTTCGGACTCTGAAGAATTGATTATATTCATTTGACTCAAACCCAGAGTAAAACAAAAAAATAGAAAAACGAAACCTCTCACCGTTGAATTTTAAACCTTCCAGAGCATTAGTCAATAGCAAATGAAATTCAGGTTTATTACAAACTGCTGGATTAAAACCCTTGTTAAACTTATTGACAAGGACTCAATACTTTTTATACTTTCTGCAAGTGAAAAAACCAGGTCTTGCCAATCCTTTGGTTAAACTAATCGGTCTGGCGGTTAAATTTGACCGATTAATACCAATCGATAAACTAAGACTGCTTTCGCGTTCGTTCTTTTTCTATTTTTCCCAGTACATTAAAAAGATTAGCCATACGGTCGAACACATCGATTCACTTCGAGTTACCGAAGATAAATACTATTTAGTCCGTTCAATGCTGAACGGTGCCCTAAGAACCAGATGGACCCGCCGGTCTTTGAATACATTTTTAAAAGTTGCCTTTATGAATTCAGAGATGAGAAGGCTCAAGGCACAATGGCGAGAAAAATATGGAGCCGGACCACCGGGTTTTATGGTTATCAGTCCGACCAAGATTTGTAATCTGCGTTGCCCTAATTGCTATGCCAATGCTGCTACCGAAGCCGACCGACTCGACTATAAAGTTTTCAGCCGCATCATTCAGGAAGCCAAGGAATTATGGGGAACAAGATTCTTTGTCCTGTCTGGCGGTGAACCGTTAATGTATCGGTCAGAAGGTAAGAGCGTGCTTGATTTAGCCCGGGAAAATGAAAACTGTATGTTTATGATGTACACCAACGGATTCATGATTGATGACCGAATCGCATCCGAACTGGGTGATTTGGGTAATCTGACACCGGCAATATCGGTTGAGGGTCTGAAAGAAAGTACGGACAAGCGACGAGGCAGTGGTGCGTTTGAAAAGATAATTGCAGTGATGAAACGTTTACGCAAAAATAAGGTGCTTTACGGGATTTCGATTACCGCCACTAAAGATAATGCTAAAGAAATAATGTCTGACGAATTCATTAACTTTTTCTTTAAGAAGAATTGTGCAAGCTATGGCTGGATTTTCCATTACATGCCGATTGGCCGGGATGTTGAAATTGACTTGATGCCAACTCCCCAGCAGCGGATAGAAATGTGGCAAAGAACCTGGGAAATCATTAGGAAAAAGAAGATTATGTTAGCCGATTTTTGGAATCAGGGAACGATTAGTGATGGGTGTATTGCCGGTGGTCGGGAAGGTGGTTACTTACATATTAACTGGCACGGCGACGTCGCGCCTTGCGTCTTCTTTCCTTTTGCCGTCTCAAATATCAATGATATTTACCAACAGGGTGGAACCATCAACGATACGATCAATACACCATTCTTCAAGGCGATTCGAGATTGGCAAAAGCAATATGGTTATCTATCGGCTTCGGACGGCAAGAAAACCAACTGGTTAAGACCTTGTCCGATTCGTGACCATTTTCTCGAGGCGCGTAAAATCATTAAAGAATATGGTGCAAGACCGATTGATTATGCACCGCATACTCTATTGGACGATGAAAAATATTGCCAATCATTGTGCCAATACGATGAAAATTTGAAAGAATTAACTACGCCGCTCTGGGATAAGCTATACCTTAATCACAACCGTAAGGCTGTTTCAAAAAGCTAATCCAACCGGGTTGGACCCAGTCCAAGCAATTGAGATAAATAAACACTGAACCCCGTCCTTCATGAATCGCCTGTGAAACCAAGGGCCGGGTAAAACAACTTCTTGACTTGCTCGTAAAACGTCTTAAGATAGGGAATGAATGGAGCATGCCGATTTTACCGATCAAACTTTAGATGTCGGTCTCGAGGAACTTGATAGTAATGAATTAGTTAGACTAAAAAACCTTATTCAAAAAAAGGACCCGGGTTCCTTTTTGCTAACCTTGCCTGAGCAAGAAATGTTACGCGCGCTTGGTATCTTAAAGCAAAAACAGGACTCGATACGTATCTCTATTGCCGGACTAATTTTATTAGGTAAAGAGACAACCCTGCATTCAATTTTACCCAGCGCTGAGGTCGATTATTTGCATTTTAGAAATGAAACCGAATACGATAAGCGGATTGATTGTGCAAAACCTTTTTTTTCGCTTTTGGAGACAATAACCAAAGCGATTCAGGAGTATAATAAAACGATTACCTTAAAAATCGGCTTGTTCGATTATGAAATTCCAGACTTCCCGGTTGAAGTTTATCAAGAAGCACTTTTGAATGGCCTGATTCACCGGGATTATTCTCTTTTGAGCCCGATTTATGTACGCCATTATTTTGACCGACTGGAGATATCGACCCCTGGTGCTTTTTTGAGTGGTGTCACATCCGAAAATATTCTAAGTCACGAACCGATGGCTCGAAATCCACTGCTCAATTCAATTCTGCATCAGATTGGATTAGTGGAAAAGGCAGGTATCGGTGTGAAGCGTATGTTTACGACTCTGCTCGGTTTGGGTAAAGAGCCGCCTCATTTTGAAACGAAGGAACAATTTGTTCGAGTGGTAATTCGTGATGGTAACGTCGATAAACCGTTTGCTACTTTTATTGCCCAGTGCAGTAAGGAGGGTAAAGAATTAGGGTTGACCGAACTTTTAGTGCTCTCCTATCTCAAGCGTAATCGGGAATTAGACATTAAAACCGCCGAACAGTTGCTGCAGCGACCAGAATATAAAGTAAAAGAGGTTTTGAATTCGATGATTGAATGGGGTATTTTAGAACCATTTGGTCAGACTAGAGGCATGATTTACCGTCTGTCAAAAGAGATTTATACTCAATTACGCAAATCGGTCGAATATCGGTTGCACCGTCGAGCCGAAGTTGCTTATGCCGAGAATCTGATTATGGATTTTTTGAAAGAGAATGGCTATATCACCAATGAGATTTGCCGTACCCTTCTACGGATTAATCGTGGTCAGGCACGCTACTTGCTCTCACGGTTAGTCAAGAAAGGAAAATTGACCGAACCGGCAAAAGGGAGAAACGCCCGCTACTTTCGTAGGAGTTCACTTTCCGCTAACGGCTAACCGCCAACCGCCTGCGGAAGGCGGATTTCATTTTTTGTATCGTCTTATTGCCGCCTGGTGTTCACGATTCGTTTGCGAAAATTGATGGGTACCGTCGCCGCGACTGACAAAATAGAGATATTTGGATTGTGCCGGAAATAATACCGCGCTTAGCGAATTTTGACCCGGATTGCATATTGGACCAGGCGGTAAGCCGATATGTAAATATGTGTTGTAAGGGGATGGGATATTTAAATCCTCGTAGGATAACCTTGGTTTGCGTTCCTCTAATACATACTCAATTGTAGCACAAGATTGTAATGGCAATCGCCGGCGTAGTCGATTTAAAAAGACCGAAGCAATAATCGGTCGTTCGGAATCGACTCCTGCCTCAGCCTCAACCATCGAGGCTAAAATCACCACCTCATGGTCAGGCAGCGATGATTTTGCCTCAACCTTTACCTGGTTGAAGACCGAGAAGAATCGTTTGGTCATTCGGACCAAGACCTCTTTTGGGTCAGAAGGCAATTCAAATTCATAGGAGTCAGGAAATAGATACCCTTCAGCATTTTTTTCCTGGATGCCCAGCGTTTTTAAAAAATTTGGGTCCGATGCCTGATTAATAAAATCATTTTTTGGACAGACCCCTTCCCGTTCCAAAATTTCTGCAATCTGATTGAGGGTTTTACCTTCAGGTATCGTTATCAGAGTCTTCCATTCGCCGCCTTTGGCCAGTATCTTTAGTGCCTGTAACTCATCAATTCCCTGGGCTAATCGATATTTGCCTTTGCGTAACTTTCTTTCGTAATTGAAGAGTTTTGCCAAAAGGATAAATTTAGTTGGATTGTCAATGACCCCTTTTTCTTTTAGATGAAACGCCACCGAACGGGCGGTCGCTTGGCTGGTTAAGATGAACGAGATTTCTTCGCCGGCTTTTGACAATTTGGTCTGACTGGTACTTAATAAGATGAATATTAAAATGGCGCTGATTATTCCGCCAGCAATTATTAAGTATTTTAAATGGCGCAAGAGACGGAATCGGCTAATTTTTATTCTTGGCAGCGATATAATCTTCCAAGATGATAGTTGCCGCCAGTTTATCAATCGCTGCTTTTTTGCGATGTGGTTTTCGGTAAGTCTCGCTCAGAATTCTAATCGCCAATTGGGAAGTGAATCGCTCATCGAATAATTTAATCGGGAGGTCGATAAATTTCTGCAGTTTTGCCTGAAAGGAATCGACCATATTACTCCGTTTCGTCTTTTTGCCGGCAAGACTTATCGGATTGCCGATTACGATTTCAGAAATGTTATGCTCGGCAGCAATGCGCTTTAAGGTTGCAATCAAATCCGGTTCGTTTTTGAAGGTTATGGTATCGAGGCTTTGGGCAATGGTTTGAGTTTCATCACTGATTGCCAGACCCACCCTTCTTTCACCCAAATCAAGACACAAGATTCTTCCCACGACCGAAATATAGCTTAAGCCTTAGTCGCCGCCTTTTCACACCGGCAAGTTTCGTAATTAAGATTTACGCCGCAATTCGGGCAAATCCCTTTACATTCTTCTCGACAGGTTGGAGCGATTGGAATCGCCAGTAAAATGATATCGTGAAATAAAGGCAACAGGTCAATCGTTTCGCTTTGAAAATAAGACCGGTCAATCTCATCACTGGTCAGAAGTATTGACCGACCCAGCCTTGGATTTTGTTTTATATATTCGGCATGAACCGGTGCCGAATAGTTTTTGACAAAAGTCTCGGCACAGATTGCACAGTTGATTTCAACCCGAAAATCGATGGCTCCCTCGAGCAGCAACTTGTCACCCGACCGAAGCGCGACCAGTTCAACTTCAGCCTTATCTAAAATCTTTAAGTCTTTATTCGCGGCTAAGTCTTTGGCGGATAAGGTAAAGTGAAGTCGGTTCTGACCTTGAACCAATGAAGTTAAAGTTAAAAGTGCTGACTTTTTCATAATGTTTCCAAAAGTTTTTTTACTACATCGTCGGCTTTTATGCCTTCGGCTTCGGCATTAAAGTTGGTGACGATTCGATGGCGCAAGACCGGTTGTGCCACCAATCGGATATCGTCGGTAGTTGGGGTATACCGACCTCTCAAAATTGAATGGGTTTTAGCACCAAGTATTAAGTATTGCGAGGCACGTGGTCCAGCACCCCAACTGACCCAATCCTTTATGAACTGTGGTGTATCGTTATTATTGGGCCGAGTCGAACTGGCAAGCCGAACCGCATAACTTAGCACATCATCGGAAACCGGGACGCGCCGCAAAAGCTTTTGCAATTGTATAATCTCTTTGTCATTAAGCACAGCATCAAGTTTTGGCTCATAAGCCGAAGTCGTTGACTTCACAATCTCTACCTCTTCGTTCGGACTCGGGTAATCGATATAGATACTAAACATGAACCTATCGAGTTGTGCTTCGGGCAAAGGGTAAGTGCCTTCGAGTTCAATCGGGTTCTGGGTCGCCAGCACAAAAAATGGTAATGGCAATGGATGAGTTTCGCCACCAATCGTTACATTATATTCCTGCATTGCCTGAAGCAGGGCAGCTTGGGTTTTCGGTGGGGTTCGGTTGATTTCATCCGCCAGAATGATATTGGCAAAGATTGGTCCTTTGACAAAGCGGAATTTGCGATGACCGCTACCAGTATCTTCTTCGATAATTTCGGTTCCGGTGATATCGGATGGCATCAAATCCGGGGTAAATTGAATACGATTGAATGCCAGTTTTAAGACTTTAGCCAAAGTATTAACCATCAGGGTCTTGGCTAATCCGGGCACACCGATAATAAGTCCATGTCCAGATGCCAATACGCAAATAAGTATCTGTTCAATTACCTCTTTCTGTCCGACAATAACTTTGTTGATTTCCTGTTCGATTTTCTTACGGGCTAAATTCAATTGCCTTACGGTCTCGATGTCACTATTTTTTCCGTTCATTTTATTTTTGCCTCCCATTACATTTTATTCAAGAGAAAAGAAAAGTCAACCCCATTTAATTAAATCTTGTGATAATCTTGTGTTAATCTCGTGGTTAAAAAGTCTTATATCCATGAACTTGCCAGATTTGAAAAATTGTCAGACCAGGTCGAAGCAAACGAAGAACAACTCCGGTCAACCCTTTTTAGCGAGAAAACAGTCGCTAAAGTTTTGATTGCAGAAATAAAAGGCAGGAACGCAGGTTTTCTTTTATATTTTTATAATTACTCGACGTTTCTCGGTCGTCCGGGAATCTATATCGAAGATTTATATGTTAATCCGAAATATCGTAACAAAGGGGTAGGAAAAGCATTAATGAAATACTGTATTAAACTCGCTAAAGAATTTGGTTGTAAAAGAGTTGAGTGGGCGGCTTTAAACTGGAATCCAGCCAGGAAATTTTATGAAAAACTCGGTGCCAAACCGTTTGACGATTGGGTATTGTATAGATTAACCGATAAAAAACTGAAAGAATTGGCTGACATTTAAAATTCTATTATTGATACTTTTGCAGTTTTTTATTCTTCAATAACTACCAAGGCAGTGGCATATTCTTCAGTATGAGATAGACTCACATGAACTTTGCGATTACCCAGAAACTTTTTGGCTTTGCCGGTAATCAATAAATTTGGTTTTGACCTTTCGTCGTCAATAACTTCGATTTCCTGCCAGGAGATTTTCCCTCTTAACCCGGTTCCCAGAGCTTTGGAAAATGCTTCTTTGACGGCAAACCGGGCAGCATAAGAAAGATACTTATGTTGCCGTGTTTCACAGAAAGTGATTTCATTTTGGGTAAAAATTCGAGAACGAAATCTTTCCGGGAATTTTTCTATACCAGATTTGATTCGCTGAACTTTAACTAAATCAATTCCAATTCCAAAAATAGGCATGATGCGTTAAGCGTAGTGCGTTTAGCCTCTTGAATTTTCTTTATCCACAATATTTATTAATTCAAGGATATCATCAATATCATAGTCGGCACCGGAATTCTTTGTGCCAAAGGTATCGCCATACCGGGCAAAGACCGTTTTCATACCCAATACTTTGGCGCCAATAATATCCCGCTCTGCCCAATCACCGACCATGATTGTTTCTTTTGCCTCAACTTTTAACAGGTCGAGCAGTTTTCGAAATGGTTCCGGATCCGGTTTTCGCTTACCAGTGTCATCAAAAGTGACAACGACATCAAAATAGTTATGGATATTTAAAGAACAGAGTCTAAGCCAGGCTTGCAGCCTTGGTGCATCCGAGATCACGGCTAATTTCAAACCTTGTTTCATTAACTCTAAAAGGGCAATATGGACATGCGGGTATGGTGCTAACGCACCTTCTCGAGCCCTACGGTAAGCGATAATACCGGCAGCTTGAATTTTAGGATTAATTATGCCGAGTTCTTGCTCAAGGAATTTATCAAAGACTTGTTGATATTCAATACCTTTTTCACTATAAACCTGATAAATTTTCTGTTTGGCTTCTTCTTTCTTTATCTTTAAACCAGCGTCAATCATCGCATCTACCGCGGCATCGATTGCTACTTCTTTTAATTTCATAAAATCGACCAGGGTATTATCTAAATCAAAGATTACCGCTTTAATCATAGCTTCTCTTTTAATTTTGATGCTACTGTCTCAGGTGCGACTGGATTAATAAAAAATCCTGAACCCCATTCGAATCCGTCAGTGCGTTTAATTCGGGGAATAATCTCTAAATGCCAGTGAAAGTCATCTCGAATCGTGGTCCAATAATCCCGCTGCGGCAAAAGATTGGGTGCGGTGTGCAAGACATAATTGTAAGGCGGGTCTGATAAAGTATCATATAAAGCCTGCATTATTTGTTTTAAGACTTCACCCAGATTCGTAATCTCTTCTGCGGTCACCATTTCAAATGAAAAAGCATGTCTTTTCGGGAAGACAAGCAGTTCAAACGGAAACCTTGAAGCATAAGGTGCCAGCACCACAAAAAGGTTATTTTCCAATATTACGCGTGACCGGTCTTCTAATTCGTTGGCAATTATATCACAGAAAATACAGCGTTCCTTATATTCGAAATAAGCTCGGGCACCAGAAAGTTCACTTTTTATTTGCTGAGGAGTAGCGGGCAAGGCAATCAATTGCGAATGGCTGTGTTCAATCGTCGAAGCGCCGGCTAAGGCACCATAATCTTTAAAGACCATAACATATCTAAATCTTTTATCCTTATAAAGGTCAATGATACGTGCTCGATAGGCTTTCAACACCAAAGAAATTTGTTTGGCACTCAAAGTGTGTAAACTCTTAATATGCTCCGGAGTTTCGATTATTACTTCATTAGCACCAATGCCCGATACTTTATCGTGAATGCCTACTCCGACTCGGCTCAGTTCACCTTCGATGCGGAGAACTGGTTTTTTGTTTGGAACTACCCGAACCTGCCAGCCTGGTTGATTCGGCAAGGTATTTTCAGCTCTTATCGCAAAGATTTCCGAAGGGGTCTGTGACTCATTCCCGACGCAGAATGGACAGACCGATGGTGGTTTTCTCGGGGTTCGATGGTTTAGAGGAATTTCGGTTGTTTCAGTTTGGACAATCACCCAAGTATCGGTTAAAATATCCCTTCTTACTTCTGACATCGCCTTGACCTCCTAATTTTTTGGTCGATGAAATATGGTTTAAGTCGTTTATAGGTTTCTTCTAAATATTCGCACACGACTTTGGTTTCAGTTAAGAGCGGCATATAGTTCACATCACCAATCCAGCGCGGCACAATATGAATGTGAAAATGACCAGGCAAACCAGCACCAGCATATTGACCTAAATTGGCACCGATATTAAAACCGTCGGGTCGCATAACCTTTTTTAATACTTTAACCGATTTCTGAACCAGTTCAAATACCGAATCTCTTTCTTTTGGGGTGAGTTTTTCAATTTCACCGACATGGCGTCGCGGTGCTACCATCAAGTGACCATTATTATAGGGGTAACGATTCATCATGACTAATGCGTTCGAATTGGCATAAAGTATCAATTTTTTTGAAGATTTAGTTTTAAAACCCTGACAAATGAAACAGCCAGAACGTTTTGAGTTATGAGTTTTAAGTCTTGAGCTTTCTTTAATATATTCCATACGCCAGGGCGCCCAGAGTAACTTCATGAGAAAAGCGAATTATCCGAATGACAGCGAATATCACGAATATTCGACAAAAAAATATGTTTCGATAAATTCGTTATCATTCGTTTAATTAGTAGTTGCATCAAAAGAGATTCATTTGCTCACCAGCCGGTTTTTCTTGAACCGAGGCTTCTTTTTCTTCATCCGAGAATATTTTTATGGTTCCGAACACACCGTCATAACCAGGAAGCACGGTAATATCGCCGCGCCGCATTTTATCGATACCGATTGCGATTCGCTCATCGGTTTGTTGCTTAATATCATCAATTGGTGCGGAAAGTAGCACATTAAACTCGCCATCGAAAGCTTTTACCAAAACGTCGTATTTCATTCGGACCGCTACGGTATCTCTTCCTACTCCTAACGCATCAGCAATTATCTCTTCCAATGGCACAAGATTCTTATATGGAATAGCATTTTCTGGAACGAATCCTTGTTCACGGTCAGCCAAGGATTCAACTCGATGCAGTACGCCAATCGTTAAACGACGCCCGCAGACCGGGCATAAATCATCGTTTAATACCGACTGTTTGGGCGAAAGCCGGACATTACAATTCCGATGACCGTCATAGTGGTATTTACCTTCTTCTGGAAAGAATTCGATGGTATAGAGAAATTTCTTTTTGTCCTTGGTTTTTAGGACCGTGCGAATTTCATGGTAAGACAGTTCACAATCCAAGACATTTGCTTCCCGACCTAATCTTGATGGTGAATGGGCATCCGAATTGGAGATTAGAGTATAGGCATCGAGTTCAGAAAGCCGCCAGTTCATTGCCGGGTCAGATGATAAACCAGTCTCTAAAGCAAAAATTTCACTCTTCAAATCACCGAAACAAGCTGCAATCGAATCAAAACCAGATTTCGAGCCATAAAGCGAAAACCAGGGTGTCCAGATATGGGAAGGCACGATAAAAGAATCAGGTGATAGTTCTTTGATTTCAGCCAGCATCGTATAAGAATCGAGTGAAAGAATTGGTCTGCCGTCGCTGGCTAAACTTCCGTATTTGCCTAAAAATTTATTGATTCTTTCTACATCTTTAAAATCTGGCGAAAAAATGATATTATGGATTCGTCTTAACTTGGCATCTTTGGTATAAATGTTATTCACTTCTGTAGTTAGAACAAAATAAATGTCCTTACAGATATAAAGACCATTGCCGGTTGGCTTCAAATCTTTTTTCAGTAATTCCAACCACTTCGGGTGGGTGAAATCACCGGTGCCGAGTAATTGGATACCTTTCAGTTTTGCGGTTTCAGCGATTTTAGGGATGAGCATATCATGGCTGGTGGCTCGGGAGAATTTGGAATGGATATGTAAATCAGCAATGAATTGCATTTTTTGGCATTTTACCTGATAATAGCCTACAGTCAAGAGATAAGCCTGGCTTTTTAAGTTGCCAGTTGACAAAGAAATGATTTGACTCTAATATTGAGATAAGAAATAATGAGTGAAAAATGAG
>JAOUPE010000027.1 GCA_029880025.1 Caldifarciminota bacterium | reverse complement strand
CGATACCAGTATCTTCTACGATTAATGAGACATAACCATTACCGGTAATGGTCTGAATTGTTAATTTGCCACCTTTGGGAATGGCTTGAATCGCATTGACCACTAAATTTACCAGAACCTGGTACAGTTGTGATGGGTCAGCCGTAATCTCGGGCAGGTCAGTAGAAAACGAACGCACGACTTTAATTCCTTCTTTTTCGCAGCGTGATTTTAAAAAGTAAAGTCCATCTTCGACCAATTGATTTAAATTAACCTGGACCTTCTTGGGCGGCATTTGTCGGGCAAAAAACATCAGTTTTTTTATCACTTCCCGGGCATGCAATGATGCCATTACTATATTATCGATATCTTTATCGGTCTGTTTTGGTAATTGCAAAGATTTCTTGGCAAGTTGGGCAAAACCTAAAATATTGCCCAACGGTTCATTCAGTTCATGAGCCACCCCTGCCGCCAGTTGTCCGATAGTGGCTAATCGGTCAGCATGACGGAGCTGGTTTTGAAGTCTTTCTTTGTCTTCTGCGGTTTTTCTCCGTTCCACGATGAGAGCTACTTCACTCGCCACCGTATCGATAAGGTCTCGTTCTTCTTTAAGAAACGGACCTTCATCGAGCTCCACTTTTTTCTCGGTATAAGCGACTTCAATCATACCCCGTTTCGCTTCATCAATAATAATATCTGAGGATAATTTATCTTTAGCCTTTTCAAACCCAGAAGTCGAAAAACAACAACCATCGAATATGATTTGAGCACAAGCAATCTTTGGATACAACATAGCCGGTGGCAGCAATTCAGCAATGCCCTGTAAGATCTCATCCAAAGATATGTTGGGTTTTTCCACCAAAAGAGCGATACCATATAAACAGGACAGTTCTTTGACCCGTTCTCTTAATGAAACCTGAGCATGCCTGGTCACCAGCGCATCGCCCAAAATTTGTGCAATGCCCTCAAAAAAATTGATTTCGTCTTCTTTAAAATAATTTGAATGTTGGCTCTTCAATTGTAACAGTCCGATGATTTCATTAGAAACCGTAACCGGAATAAGCGCGAGTGAATTATATTGATTGTTGCCCAGATTATAGGTTTGTCCGCCTGAGGCGGATTGGTTGGTGCCGAAATTGAGTTGGACCGGTTTTTTAGTATCGCTGGTCCAAAAACTGCCATTCTTGGTAAAAAATGGAGAAGTAGTACATCGACGACCGAGGATAATATTATGACATAAATCTTCTAAACTGAAACTTTTTGGCGCAGTCGCGGTTTTATCATTTTCTGGTTGTGATATCGGCACCGTGCCGAATTTATATAATCCTTTCGCGCGGTTTTCCACCTTACCTTGATAGTATTTATTATGCTCCTTTACCCAAAGTTCGACTTCATCACAACCCGAGAAATCTAAAAGAATCTTTGAGCATTCGCGCATGAATTCATCTCTAAATAAACCGCTATTGGCGTAATGGAATATTCGATGAGCTATGGCGCGAAAATCCTCGATAAAATTAGGTGTAATTGAAAGGGGATAACCCCGTTTTGTCTTTTTCATTAAAGATACCTTATTATAAATAAATTCGGTAAATATTTCAAGAATTGAATCCCGGCTGTTTGTTGATTGAGCCATAAAAAGGATTATGGTTCATTCGGCGAAAACCTGGTTGGTAAGAAAAACTAAACCAAATGCTAAAATTAATCTCGGCACGGTTAGCCAGAAGATATTGGCGCCGAGCACTAAAAATAAACCGGTGTCTTCGAAAATCGCATGGCACATCGCTAAAAAGACAGAAACCAATAAGACCTGTTTTTTATTAACCCCCTGTTTTTTTATCAGGTCAGCGATGACTCCGGCGCCATAAAGGATACCAAAAAAGATTCCGGCTAAAAGCGGAGCAACCGCCTGTTCACTGAATCCTAAAAATCGAACCCCTCGAGCGATTCTTTTATTTCCCTTAGCCAGCAGCCCAAGCCGCTGGACTAATTCCAGAAATAAAAATATCAGAAAGAGTATGGCAAAAATTTTCCAACCCAAATTTAATAAGCCTACGAAATAATTTTTAATATTCATCTTAAAGCCAAGAGCAGACCAACCATAATTGCAACTGATAGCCGTAAAATCAAAAGGAATATCGCCCTGGTTTTCAATTTGAAGAAGACCGAAGTCTCTAATAATTGGCTGTGAGATGTCAAAAGCATCAGTGCAATCGTTGTCGTTTGCCAGGGTGTAAGATGGAGCAGTGGCATAACCCCGATTGCGGCATAGAGATTGATAAAATTGCCAAGGATTAAAGCCAGGGCGCTTTCACCCGGCAAGCCGAATATTTTCATCGCTGGTTTCAGCCAATCAGCTAAAAATTTAATTACCGGTGTATAAGAGAGAATCGTCATCATCGTATAAACCGGAACAATTATTTTCATTAAATCAAGGAAGGAAAAAGCGGTTCGTTTTAATACGGCGAGGAAAAATTCACCGGTTATTTTAAAAATTTTCAAAGGTTATTTTGACTAGGATTAGATTAAATCAAAAATTAAACAACTGGAACTATTTTTGATTTTTTTAATATTACTATATTATCGCCTTACGACCTGTTTCAATGCCTCAATCAGCCTGCGGTTCTGGGCCGGTGTACCGATGGTTATTCGCAAGGCATTAGGAAAACCATATTCTTTAACGGTTCGGGTTATTACTCCAAGGCGTAGTAGTCTTTCGTAAATCACGTGCGAATCTTCAACAAAGCTGACAAAGATAAAATTGGCATAGGTTGGTATGAAGAACAGTTTCAATTTCTTTAGTTCTGGGTATAGAAATTTTTTACCGGCTTCGTTAATTTTTCGAGAACGCTGAGCATGTCGCAAATCTTTCAAAGCGGCAATGCCGGCGATCTGAGCCAGACGGTTAACATTGAAAGGGTATCGCACCTTCATAAGATTCGCAATAATTTCGGGTTTAGAAAGTCCATAACCTAAGCGTAAGCCGGCTAAACCATATATCTTAGAATAAGTGCGAAGGATCATCACATTCTTACCATCTCTTAAGTATTTAATCGAATCCGGATAGTCCTTGGTAGCAATGTATTCATAATAGGCTTCATCCAGAATCACTAAAACATCCTCTGGCACCTGTTCAATAAATTGCCCGAGTTCGCGTTTTTTAACGATTGTGCCTAACGGGTTGATTGGATTATCGATATAGATAATTTTTGTTGCCGAATTAATCGATTTAAGAATTCGACTCAAATCATGGGTATAGTCATCCCTAAGTGGGATTTCGGTCACTCTACTGTCCATCACCCTGGCACCAATCTTAGCAATGATAAACGAGTGCTCGCTGACTAATAACTCGTCTTCTGGGCGAAGATAAGCAAGACAGGCTAAATAGATGAGTTCTACCGAACCGTCACCAACCATGACCCAATCCATGTCGAGTTTAAATTTTTTTGCTAAAGCTTGGCGCAGATAATAGACGTTATCATCCGGATATAGATAGCTCTCGGCGATAAACTTACGTATTGCGGCAATCGCTTTTGGTGAGGCACCTAAGGGATTTTCATTGGAAGCCAGTTTTATTACTTCACCCTTAAGCTTTAATTCCCGGATTAATTCTTCAATCGGTTTACCGGGTTTATAGGGTTTTACATTCGCCAGGTTTGGTCTGGGCAAAGGTAACATCATAACCCTCCTTTTTTATCTCTTTTCTACGTTTTAAAAATAGAAAAACTATTCCGCCAATTATGGCATAGATAAAATTAATGATTAAAAAAAGCAGCGAGGTTGAAGTTGCTATGGTCTCAGCTAGACCCAGGTTACTAAAAAATGCGACAAAGGAATTTTCCCGAATGCCGAGTCCACCAATCGACAAGGGAATCATTGTCAGTAGACCGATGATTGGAATATAGAGGAAATAATAGAGGACCGAAATTTTCGCACCAACCGCATAACCGGCAAAATACCAGGTTAAAGCAAAGTCGGCTTGTAACAGAAGCGACAATAAAAAACTCAAGAACAAAGCCATTTTGAATTTTCGATACTCTTTAACCGTAGCATAAACTTTTTCAAAAATCTCTCCGATGCGGAATATTTTGATTCTGCCAAAAATTTTTGAGAACATTCGATGCGCGCGGTCCGAGAATAAAATGAGAACAATCAATAGTAAAATCAAGAATCCGAAAATATTTAACACAAGAAAACTGGTCTGACGTCTCAGGATTAATAACGAGAACGAGGCACAAAGGGCAAAAAAGAATAGTCCAACAAAACCAATCATACGGTCAACAAAGGTGGCAGAAAAAGCTAAGGTTTTATTGTTTTCCTTTATACTATAAATGACTCTAATTACGTCACCCCCAATCGAGGTCGGTAAAATGTTATTGAAAAACCAGCCGGCGAAATAAACTTTGGTAAGATAGCCAGTGGCAAAATGTTGATTTCGAGCATTAAGGATTATTTTCCAGCGCCAGACCGAAATTAAAATCAGAAACAGAAAGGTGATAACCGAAAGCAACAGGAAAAGAGGATGGGCACTGCGCATTTGTGAAATCGATTCTTTGAGGTTCACCTTGGACAAAAGCCAGGTTAAAAGGGCAAGGGCAATGACAATCCTTAAGATATTAAAAATGTGCTTCATCAAGATTTTTTAACCAGTTTTTCCAATCGGTCGGTTATCGTCGCTACTGCCTCGCCCAAGAAACCAAGGGCAAATAGCATTAAACCTCCGATGATTAAGAGTATCACCAGATATAGTAGTGGACGAAAACCATGCCCCAATAGCCGCAAAATGACGGTTATTATGCCAATCACAAAACCCAAAAAAATTGAGACGGTGCCGATGGCTCCAAAGTATAGCATTGGCTTACGCATAAATGTCATTTGAAACCCGACCGCCAGTAAATCGAAGAAACCAATCAGGATTCGAAACGGGCTCTGATATTTTGGCTTGCCAAATCTCCGGGGATAGAGTTTCACTGGAATTTCGGTTATTCGATAATCCCGGACCGCAGCCAATGGGACGATATAGCGATGCCAATCTTTACGCAATTCAATTTGCTCAAGCACCTCTTTACGAAATGCTTTGACCGCATTAATATCATGTACTTCAAGCTTAAAGATTTTACGAGCTAAATAATTGTAAATCGAAGAGACCAGCCATTTTTCGTATTTCCCTTGTTTCCAGCCAACACAGACATCGGCTCCTTGGTCAATCTTTTCGATAAGGCGTGGAATATCCGAGGCTGCAAACTGTAAATCGGCATCGAAAACAACCAAAATATCACCTGAGGCAATTGCGGCACCAGTGATTATCGTCTGGGTCTTGCCCAGATTTCGGTTATGCTGTGCAACTCGTAGAAATGGGTACTTAGACCTTGCTTTCTCGGCTATTGCATAAGTTTCGTCATTACTGCCATCATCAATAATAATGATTTCATACTCTTGGCTTAACGCTTTTGACAATTCCTCAAGCAAAATATCGATATTCAGAGCTTCATTATAGGCGGGAACGATTACTGAAACCTTAAAATTCAACCCGTAAATATAGCACGCTTTTTAATCTTGTCAAGACCTTTTAGCCAAATTTTAGCCAAAAATTATTGATATATTACATAAATTATTATAAGGTCTTTAAAATTAATTACTTAACACTATTTCAGTCGACTTTTAATCTTGATTTTGCTAATTTTAATTGGGTTTCATATCATTTCATGTTCTTAAATATAAGCATTTATAATTTAAGGACTTATTTGCCATATTAATCAAATGACTGTTATAAAACCAAAGCCAAGCCCAGGGCTGAAATAAAACCAAGCACACCGCCAAAATAGAAAGGTGCTGAAGCCCCCCAAATATTCCAAAGCAAACCAGCCAGAAGCGAAGCTGGAAAAAGACCGATTCCAACCACGGTTGCATGTAAACCAATCATTGTGCCCCGTATCGTTTCCGGTGCAATCTCTGCAACTAATGCTTTTTCAACACCTTGGGTAAATGCACTGTAAAGACCATAGATGCCGAAAAGCAACCAAACCATTTCGGGCTTAAATGCAACCGCAAAACCTAAATAGGCTAAGCCATAGACTAAGTATCCGATGATTAATACCTTTTTTCTGCCGATACGGTCGGAAAATTTTCCAATAGGAAAAGCAAAGATGCCGAACATAAGGTTATAAAAAAGATAGACTAAGAGAACTGAGAATATGGAAAAACCAAGATCTTTGGCACGCAGCAATAAGAATTGATTTGAAGAGTTACCCAAGGCAAATAAAAATATAATCAGCAGGAAAAATTTAAGCCGCCTGGGCAGGACCCGCCAGTTAAGTAAAGGCTGTTTTTTGTCGACTTTATTGGGCATTAGTCTCTCTTTAGTAAAAAACAGGAAAAAGACACCTAAAAGCGCTGGAATCAAGGCAAACAGAAAGACTTTAGGATAATTGCTCTGGCTCATTCTCATAAGGATTATTGCCAATGTGACCCCGATTGCGGCTCCAATCGTATCCATTGCCCGGTGTAAACCGTATGCCATACCCAATTTGTTTGATGGGGTAGAATCGGCAATCAAGGCATCACGCGGTGCGGTTCTTACACCTTTGCCGAATCGGTCAACTACCCTTGCTATTAATACTCCTCCCCAGGCATTAGCCAAATAGAGAATCAATTTGCCTATGCTTGAGAAGCTATAACCAAAGATTGCTAAGGGTCTACGCCTTCGAATCCGGTCCGATAAATTGCCGGAAAAGACTTTTAAGAGGCTTGCCAAACTCTCGGCGATTCCCTCGATCAAGCCGATAATCGCTGGACTGGCACCGAGTCGGGCTGAAAGATATAAGGGAATTAAAGGATAAACCATCTCGGTACTCGCATCAGTTAAAAGGCTGGTAATACCGAGAAGGATTACATTCAACACAGGCTACATTCTATTGAATGAGGATTACCTGTCCAGATTAAAATCGATAAGCGGGGACTTTATGCCTTACGAAATGTATTTTTAAATGCTTATTGCTATCCGATAGTTGCGGCTCTTACTTTTTATGTTCTAAGACCAAGAATTCTACCCTTCGATTCATGATTCTACCCTCTTTGCTATCATTAGGTGCAATTGGATTCATTTCACCAAAACCTTTGGCAAGAAGTCTTACCGGATTGACCCCATAGTTTTGCACAATGTAATTAACTACCGCATATGCCCTTTTTAACGAGAGTCTTTGGTTATATTCATAACTACCACTGGAATCGGTATAACCCTGAATTTCAACACTAATATTAGGATTTTCCAGTAAGATTTTTGCCGCATCGTCCAAAATCGAATAAGATTCCGGTTTGATTGTCGCCTTATCGAAATTAAATTTTAGACCGTGCAGAACGATTCGTGTGCCGGCCTTTACTAATTTAAAGTTCTTTATTGTACTTTCGTTTTCTTTAACTTCTAATAAGGCTATCGCCGAAGAGTAGCCGTCTTTTTTAGTATATACGGTATGAACACCAACTGGTATATTTTCCAATTGGAAAAATCCAGTAAAAGGGTCCGATTCAATTTCAATAATCTTATCGCCTTGTATCGTGATACTCGCTTGTAATGGTTGGTCATTTTTTGCGTCGGTAACCATCCCGGCAAAACTGCCCGAAACATGAATCTTTTTCAACTCAAAATTGGCGGCAGTAACCTCATCCTCTTTTATGGTCAAAGGTAAAGACTGACTATGAAACAAACTGTTCTGGACTTGGACCACGGTTACTCCTACCGGAACATTCCGAATCGTGAAAACGCCGGTCTTCGGGTCGTTACGAACCGAGCCAAGACGATATTTTAACATTTTGATTTGAGCCGGGATTGGCGCACCGGTTAAAGCATCTACCACTCTACCGGTTATTGTCCCAAATGCCTGGGGTCGAGCCGGGATTAGTGGTCCAGTGTAGTTTATACCTAAAATTGCTACATAGTCCGGTGTGGCAGCGGTCAAACCGAATTCGACACCGCCTTCAAGCCCTAAACCAAACGGAAAACGGGCACGGATACCAGGCGTGATTCGAATTTTTGCACTATTGCCGAAAATTGCTTCACCCCATTTCTGCTCAGTTGATGCTTCAAGAAAAACCCGGAAAAGTCTGGTTGCCATTTCGGTGCCGCAACCAAGGAAAATCACCCTATCCTCGCCAAATGTCTCGCCGCCATTTAAAGTAAAGGTTGGCAAAGTAAGAAAAGCATCAGCCAAATCAAGTGTCACCAGGGCTCGGTACCCAGGACCCGGAATCATCGCTGAATCCAAAAAGACTTTATTTTTTCGGGCAAGGTTAACAAAGCCGAGCACACCGAATTTTGCTACCGGCAAATCAAGAAACGACACCTTTGAACCAAAGATTTCACCGTGCCAATCATAATGATAATCTTTATCCGGAACCGATTGATAGGTGAAGTTTCCTGCAATCGAACCAAAGAACTCTAAATTGTTTAACGGTGAGTAACTAAATTCTGGTGCAAAGAATGGACCACGGTACTGGCGCAGCGAACCTAAATTATCGCGTCGGAACATAAATCGGGATGAGATTGATAACATATTTGGACCTTCATTCTGGGCATCCTGGATTCGAAATAACCCTCTGCCCCCGCCCAAACCTGAGGTGCCAAATAGACACTGGCAAAACATCGCCACGGATAATAGAATTATGGCTTTCTTGCTCATTTCCTGCTCCTTTCCCTGTAAAGGTTTTTAATTCATACCCCGATTTGGTATCCTTCAATCTTTTTTCGTGGGATAAATGGCGGTTAGTAAATATATTATAGCAAAAAATATCGGTTTGTCAATAATTTCCACTTCAAAAAGTTTTTCGATTGACAAAGAAAATTATTTAATTAAGATTCAATTCGAAAGATGCAACAACCCGAAATTAAAAAGATCAAAATAAACATCGGTGGTTTTAATTTCCGCGGCACCTTGAACGATACTAAAACCGCGGCTGAAATCTTCAGGGTGCTACCGTTTCAAAGCCGCGGTGAAGTATGGGGTCAGGAAATATATTTCTACGCACCGGTAAAATTAGAAAACGAAGTGCCGGTGACCGAGGTAAAGCTTGGCGATATCGCCTACTGGCCCGAGGGTCATGCCCTTTGCTTATTTTTTGGCCCAACGCCTTTGAGTACTGGCAATTCGATAATTCCAGCTGCGCCAATAACGGTAGTTGGTAAGCTTGATTGTAAACCGGACGATTTCCGTAAGATTTTGCGTTTCGAGATTAAAATCGAGAAATATCTAGGATAACAAACATGAATTTCAAGCCATTGCGGAATTTTAAATTTGCTCGAAACAAAGGGGCAGTAGCTCAGTTGGGAGAGCGCCAGAATCGCACTCTGGAGGTCGCCAGTTCAAATCTGGTCTGCTCCATTCCGATTTTCTTAAGAATTGAACTGAAGAAAATCGGTTTAATTGCCGTTGCCCTATATTCAACGGCGTAGAAAACTAAAGATGATACCGAAAAAAATCTTTCTAACCAAGGGTGTTGGCCGACACCGCGACCGACTTTCCAGTTTTGAGGCGGCACTGCGCGATGCCCGAATCGCTTCCTATAACATTGTCCGAGTTTCAAGTATTTTCCCGCCAAATGCCAAAATAATCTCAAAGGCGCGTGGACTTCAATATCTATCACCAGGTGAAATAATCCATTGTGTTATGAGCCAGAATGAAAGTAATGAACCACACCGACTGATTTCTGCTTCGATTGGCGTTGCCGTGCCTAAAGAAAAGAATCAGTACGGTTATCTTTCCGAATATCATTCTTATGGCGAAACCGATGAAAAAGCCGGTGATTATGCCGAAGATTTAGCTGCCCAAATGCTTGCCACGACCTTAGGGGTTGAATTTGACCCTAACATCAGTTACGATGAACGGAAAGAAATCTGGAAAATTTCAACCAAGATTGTGCGGACGCTCAACATCACCCAGACCGCAATCGGCGACAAACGGGGATCTTGGACTACCGTTATCGCGGCAGCGGTCCTCATTCCATGAAGTAAAGAATAACTCTTTACTTCATCATTGCTGCCACAAAATAGAAATCGTTGCTTTCATCCTTTAATTCAAAATTTATTAGTATTCTAATTTTGGCTTTGACCCAGAGTTGGGTTTAGTAAATCAATATATTCTTTTCAGTTTCGTGCCCGGATAATAGTGATTTATAATCTGTTCACACGAATAACCCCTTCTCGACATTTCCAGGGCACCAAACTGACATAATCCAATGCCGTGACCATAGCCATGACCAATAAAATTAATCGAACGTCGGGTTAACTTGACCGAATAGAAATTAGTTTTTAAATCTAAGGCTTGTCGCAGCACCTCTGATTTTATCTTATATCGAGCTCGACCGATTCTAACCTGAACGAACCGGTTACGTTGCGAATGTCGGTCGGTTTCCAATTTTATTGATTTTATCTTCGGCTGAGGTTTAATATCAGGCAAAATCTTGGTTAGGACAGCAACCAATTCGGCATGGCTCAATTTTTTTCGCCAGAGGAAATGCGGCGATTTAGAGCAGAATGGTTTTTTCCCTTTGCGGTGACCAGGTGTATCCGGATGGGCACGCAAGTAAGGTGCTTTTGTCCCGACCGTAAAACCTCCGCAAGTCGAATGATACTTTGCCTCAATCGCCTGATTCCGATGAACTGCTACTATGCCATATGTGGCAAGAACCGCTTTGGTTGTCATTTCGGTTTCGAATCCTGCACCCCGGTATTCCTGGTCACGAAGATAAGTGGCGAACACATCAAACCCTTGATGTTCAAACCAGCCAAAATGGCTGACCGTATAACTTCGTGCCGCAATCGCTTGCGCTTTTACTGCCTCAAATGTCTTATCCTTAACTCTCCCAATCTCACACGGCACAACACCAAACAGATACTTTTCTAAGGGTAGGACATTAATAATAGTCAGTTGTCCTGCCTGGTCCTTTCTCACCTCTAAATAGCCACGATATCTTCTATTTCCGATGGTAATTAATCCGGTTGATTCTGATTTAATTTGAATCGGAAAATTGGCTTTTTTCAGCCAAATTGCACCTTGAACCGTAACCGTATTATAATGGGAAATCCGGCATATCGCACCTGAAGGGATGGTTCTTTTTTCATTACCAGCGTAAATTGTAAATGGTGCGGTAGCGCTTATTCCGACTCGGGCTTGTCCGGTTAATAAAGCAACTCTCACCTCAGGTTCAGCCGGAAACTGGACCGGTTTGACACGAGGCAGGCATCTTAAAATTAGTAAGGTAATAAGAA
>JAOUPE010000276.1 GCA_029880025.1 Caldifarciminota bacterium | reverse complement strand
ATGATATGTAACTTCAACCCAACTCTTTGCCATTTTTCAGTAACCATCTTCATTCCCGGTTTGTTCAAAGCCGCTAAATATTCAAAATATTCTAAGGCAAATTTCTGATAAGATGGATTCTCTTTTTCTTCTACTTGATTCTTAATAAGTAAAGGTAAGACTTTATTTGCAATCTGTTTTTTCAATCGGTCAAAATCTATTTCTTCTTTCTGTTTGGATGGAAATTCGATACCGATTTCATATTTCATCGCATCTCTTTGAATCTTTCTTTCGGCTGAAGGTGGTTTCACTTGTGAAACCATCTTTTCGTGTCTCAGCTTAAAATCTATCCTATCCAGTTCCTTAAAAAACTCAACCCACGACCCACCACACGCTCTTATATAATCAAGGATTGTACGCAAACTTGGATTTTTCACTTTTCCCATTTCTATCTGAGCAATAAGACTTTGACCATATTTGGTTTTAACCCCCATTCTCGATGCAACTTCTTTTTGGGTAAGATTGGCATTTTCTCTAAGGCGTCTTAATATTTTTGCCATTTCTTTGGTGAAATTAAACATAACTCTACTGGGTAAAACATTAGTTATAACTAATGCTCTTGTCAATCAAAATTTTCTCCTATATATTTGATTTTTAATATTTTATATTTAATTTCCCTTAGGAGGGGGGTACCGCCTAGGGGGTGACCCCGTAGGTGGCTTGGGGAGTAGCCTCCGAGGTCGCTTCGGGAGTTGCCTCCTAAGTTGCTTCGGGAGCAGCTTCGGGGATTGGCTGGGGGGCAGCTTCGGAGACAGCCTGGGGAACAGCCTCAGGGGCAGCTTCGGGAGCAGCCTCGGGAGTAGCCTCCGGGGCAGCCTAGGGGGCTACTTAGGGGGCAGCCTAGGGGGCTAATTAGGGGGTCGCAGTTATGTGCTAAAATGTCTGCAAATTCTTAGTATAATGGAAAGAGAAAAAGAATGAAAAAAGAAACGGATATTGTGTGGACACTGAGTTTGTCTAAAAACTAGGAAAATTTTTGAAATCACTACTATATGTTGTGTTATTAATTGCATCAGATACTATATATAGTAGTCACTTGGTGAATGAAGCCAGTTTTTGGACAAGCTCAGTATCCCCAGATTTCAATTGTCATTGTGACCATGGAAGAACTTACACAGATTTAGTCTTGATCCTTCACTAACATTCCAGGGATTGATTTAAGCTCAAGCCTTAATTCTTTCTCTGAAGGTAAAGCGAGTTTGTATTTGGAAGCAAAAACCTTATTATTTAAACCACCTAATACATATTTAGCAAATATATTATCTTTTTGGGCGCAAAGGATTAACCCTATCGGGTTATTTTCACCCTCAGCTTTCTCGTTTTCTCGGAAATAGTTTAGATAAAAGTTCATCTGTCCTACATCGGCATGGTCAAGTTCACCGGTTTTTAAATCAATTAAGAGAAAGCATTTTAATAGCCGGTTATAAAAAACTAAATCAATGCGGTAATGCCGGTTAACAATGGTTATTCTTCTTTGGCGGGCAACGAAAGTAAAACCTTTGCCGAGTTCGAGTAAAAAATCCTGGAGTTTATCAATTAGCGCCTGCTCTAATTGGCTTTCACTATAAGAGGTTTCCTCTTTAAGGTTAAGAAATTCTAAAACATACGGGTCTTTTATCGCATCCTCTGGCTTCTCTATAACTTGTCCCTTCTTTGCCATCTTCATTACCGCTTTGGTATCTTTGCTCAAAGCTAATCGTTCAAAAAGCATCGAGTTTATCTGTCTTTTCAGTTCCCTAACCGACCAGTTGTTTTGAATTGCCTCTCTTTCATAAAAAGAACGAGCGAGCGGTTCTTCTATTTTTAATAATTCACAGTAATGCGACCAGGATACCATTGGTTCAAGCTTGGTAGGAGTTCGAGATTCTTTGTCTTCGGTAAATTCGGCAGACAGTGTCTGCCGAATTGGAAAGTTAAGGTAAAATGTTCTCATATTTCTTAAATTTCTTTCCGAAAAACCTTTGCCAAATCTTTCAGTCATATCTTTTGCTAATCTTACAATAAGCGCTTCTCCGTACACTGCGCGTAGTTTACCCTTCTGTTCAAATTCGACTATTTCTCTTCCGATTTCCCAATATGCTAATACTTGAGCTGTGTTTATTTCCCTGACTACCTTTGTTCTCGCCTCAGCTATAATCTCAGCAATTCTATTAAAAAGGTAGCTGTAATTAGAAAGGATTATCCCTTTGTTTTTCATTTATACAATTTGTTTGATACTATAATTCTTAAAAACTGTTTGTCAATAGGACTTGACAAAATAATCTATTTAAACTCGACCGAGGCGGTGGGGTCAAAGGGATTTATCCGAATCGCTAAGGAGAATAAATACGGATATTTGGTTTTCAGATATTTCATATAATCAACTCATTCTTGATGGGAAAAGTAGCGGTCGCATTTATGCGACAATTGTGTTTGATAAATCAAACCGCTACAGCTCAGAGAACAAAATAAAGAAACCACGAAGACACGCTAATGAACACAGACGGTAGCCGCTCGATTCGAGCGAAGAGAAAAACGCAACCTAAAGGTTGTGACTACCGCCACCGTTATCGCTGTAAAACCAGCTTGTAATTAAATGAAGAATCACCGATTCTCAATCGAACAAAGTAAATTCCATTGGCAAGCTCGGAAGGTATAGTCAATTTGTGCTCTCCAATAGCAAGATTCCCACAAAAGAGATTTTTGACCAGGCTGCCGGTTTTATCATAAAGGTCGAGTTTAATTTTACCCGCTTTTGCCAGCGTGAAATTCAGATTCGAGCCAGAACGAACCGGATTGGGTGATATTTTGAAGTTGGTCAAAACTTTTTTGGATTTTGTCTCGGCAAGACCGATCTGGGCAGGTTGGTAAAGACCGGTGCGCGCCATATCAAAATGATAAGTTTGCCATTCCCAGCTCATTCGGTTAAACGGCACACCCGCCTCCCAGATTGAAACCTGCATTTCGGATTCATAAGCAGAGACCGCAATTATATCCATTGAATCATCACCATCCACATCGGCAACGGTTGCACCATTCAAATAAGTAAAGCCATAAGTTCTCAAGGGCCAGCCTGAAACTGGAGTTCCG
>JAOUPE010000275.1 GCA_029880025.1 Caldifarciminota bacterium | reverse complement strand
TCCGGCGTTACAAGACCGCAAAAGAAGAGATGGAAAAACTGGAAAATTATCGCGAAGAGTTGAAGAAGGAGTTAGCCGGAATCGAAGAACGCATCCGGGAGCTCAAGAGCCAATAGCGCCAGGCATCAATAAAAAGGGGTGGGCTTTTCACCTGCCCCTTTTTCAATTTAAAGGGCTAATCCAGTTCTTTTTGGATTTCAGTGTTTCAAAATATGGCGCAGTCCCAAAAACAGAGCAACCAATACAAGCCAAAATAAGTGGTGCATATTTAGGGGCTTTCAAAATATTGGAAGCTGGATTCGATTTTCCTGTGAAATTTGTTAGTTTATTAATTATTCGGTTTAAAATTAGAACCCATCGAGTGGAGTATAATAGAACCTGTCACCGAACGCTTTTTCAAATGAAACATCGGTCAAAGGTTTACACATCAGCGAGGAATAGGTGCCATATCGAAACCGAAACCCTTGCTTTTGATAAATTTTGAAAAGGGTCGGGTCATGAACATAGGCATCGATTAAAACCGGCTTACCCTTTTTCTTTAACTTATTGATTATCGAATGATAAGTCTTAGGTTTATGGGCAATAAACTCCAATATCCAAAGCGCATCACCGCTGACAGTGGAAAAGGCATAGCCGTCTTTTTCTAATATTACATCTTCTGGTTTTATTCTTCTTGCTTCCATTACAACTTTTACCCAATTCTTTATGCGAACCGCAAAACCGATCTTATTTTGCATCGCTCGTTCATAAATATTCTTTATCTGTTTCGTATCAAGGGTGGGTTTTCTTTTTCGTTTACTCGCACGCTGCTTCTTTTCCGGATAGAACTTATAAGTCCTGGGCAGCTGGTCTAAGATTGGGATATCAAAGTATCCAAATTTTTCATATAGGGAATGAGCAACCAAGGATTTGCCGGTGCAGAGAAAAGAGAACCGATAACCCAATTTCTTGAAATGGTCATGGGCATATTCCATTAATGATTTAGCAATCCCTTGCCGGTTGAATGCAGGATAAGTTGCAACCGCATGAATCCCGCCAATTTTCTCTATTCTGCCATCAAGCGTCTTAACTGGAATATCCATCACTCCGACAAAACCGGCAAGAGTTTCTCCTTTCATCATACAAAAACCATAAGGGTATTTATATCGTTCATCCATTTTACGGATTTTAGCTACCCGTTGCCGAGTTGGGCACCAGCCAAACGATGCTTCCATTACTCTCAGGAACTCGTAAGAATCTTTCAATTCATCAAAGGTGATAATCTTCATTTATGATAGGTTATTTAAAGAATTACAGTTGTCAATAACGCTTAATATTATGGTTTCGTTTTTCCTGCTCCGTGCTTACAGTCGTTAAATCCAATTAATTCATCTTTTATCACTTTGGTTCAATTGACTTTATACTTGGTAATTTTAGTGAAATTTTCCTTTTGGAGTATTTTTCAGTCAGTACCTTCCGCCTCTCTTATCTATCTTCACCAGCCACTAAGCACTATCCACTTTGCACTGCCTTTTTGGGGTGGCTTAGGGAGCAGGCTAGGGGGTAGCCTGGGGGGCTACTTAGGGGCAGCCTAGGGGGTCGGCTACTGGGTCTGAAAAATTCAGATAATTTTTGATATTATTATTCGGGGTAGCCCAATTGGCAATCCAGGGGTACACTTAGGGAGCTGTTCGGTCTTGACATTCTATTTTATCTATCTATAATAAAAATTAGAGTTAAAATGAAAATAAACTGGAGAGATTATATTGAAAGCACTCCTGATGTGCTTCGGGGCAAACCGCGTATCAAAGGGACAAGAATCCCAGTCAGCCTAATCCTTGGCTATTTAGCTGCGGGCAACTACACGATTGAAAAAATAATTGAGGAATTTCCCGACCTTACAAGAGAACAGATCGCCGCCTGTCTCGATTATGCCCGCGATTTATCCGAATTTGAGATAGCTGCCACATAAGTTTGAGATTTTTCGCCGACCACTGCATTTCTAATTATATAATCCAAGTTTTAAAAGCAACTGGTCACGAAGTGTTTCGCTTAATAGATTATATTCCTAAGGATTCACCGGATACAGCGGTAATTTCAAAAGCACAAGAACTCGATGCCATTCTTATTTCATTAAATGGAGATTTTGCCGATATCGTGGCTTATCCCCCTGCTGAATATAAGGGAATAATTGCTCTTCAAGTTAGAGATCATCCAGAGATTATTCCTCAACTTATGAAAAGATTAAAAGATTACTTATCAGCTCAGCCGGATATGAGCCAATACAAAGGGAAGTTATTTTTAGTCGAAGTCTATAGAATAAGAGTTTGGGAATAATCCGATCCATCAAATTTAATTAAAAGTAATTTCCACTCAAGGAGAAGAGCTCTGGTCCGCTAAGAATTTTTGATTTTTGATTATTTTTTACTGGAGTGGATTAGGTGACAACCTAGGGGGGCTATTAATGGTTAGAAAAAAATCAACTTATTTTTATATTTGTAAACTGGGTCACCTAGAAAGTAACTTTGGAGGCTCCTCTCCTTGTTAGTCTAATACACCAACTATTTTAAATTATCTTTCATCCCCTATCCCAATTATTCGAGGATAACAATTTTTTGTATTTGGTTTGTTTTAACGAAATAGATGCCAGGGTTGATTCTCTCTGGAGCGATTCTTTTACCGTTTGGAGCATAAATATGGGGTTCAAACTTAGAATTTAAAATATGTTTCCTGAATTGTGCTACAGTTATTATTGAAGATTTTACATTATCGATTTGTTTCGTCTCATTCTGTTTCGATATTTCTTCCTCAATAAACTGTCCTCGTCGGACAACTATAATTTTTGTTCCACCATTGTTGTGTGGATTCTCGTCATCCAAAAGTATTGAGCACTTTATTGCGAATGTGCCAGAATCAGGGGCTGGCCAAGTACCGCAATCCCCATCTGCTCTTTGTCTAGGGTAAAGCGTTATACCAAAAATCGTTTCGGTCCAATAAAAACTATCAGGGTAGTGAATTTCAAAAACAAAATCAAATATTGCAATGCGAGTACCATAATTTACAAGAGTAAACTGAACTGGGATTGACTCACCCGGATTAACCGTATCAGGAAGATCAAAATTTTCGATTCCAA
>JAOUPE010000274.1 GCA_029880025.1 Caldifarciminota bacterium | reverse complement strand
ATGACCATCAATAACCACGGTTGGTCCGAGTGCGCAGGCACCCAAACAGTTTACTGTTTCCAGAGTAAAATCCCGGTCCGGTGTCGTATCGCCAGGATTGATTTGTAGTTGATCCTCAAACGCCTCAGCGACTCGTTGGGCACCTCGAACATGACAGGCGGTACCCAAACATACCGATACAAGGTGTCTTCCTCTCGGTTTTAAGCTGAAAGACCGATAAAAAGTTGCTATGCCGTAGATATCAACCAAAGAACGACCGGTTCGTTCTGCCACTACCTTTAAAGCTTTTTCAGGAAGATAGCCGTATTTGGCTTGCATCTCTTCGAGTATTGAAATCAATTCACCCTGTTCGCCCGCATACTTCTCGACAATTTTCAAAGTCGTTTCTGGTTTAAAGACCTCGCCTTCGAATTCTTCACACTCTAAGATTGGTCGTGCCGGGTCACGGGGAAAGGTGCAGGTTGAGACTTTTGCGCAGGTTGTACAAAGACCAGAGTAAGATTCAGACTTTGCCCTGTTGGCTTTGGCAGATTCTCTAACTTTTCTCATTACTTTTTCTCCTTTGTCATTAGTATTTCGTTTTTCTAACAAATTAATATTTTTGAATTAACAAATGAGCAGTCCATTTCTTTTTAACGCCAATCAATCCTTGTCCTATCATCTATATTCTTCACAATGCCAGACACCGCCTTCGGGTTTTGGAAAAGTGCAAGTTTCACGGTTCTCACAATTTTTACACAATCCCAAGTAATGGTTCGATTCCTTCTCTTTATTTTTGGACCCAGCCGGAATGTCTGATTGCTGGGAATTGTCTTTGTTTGTCTTTTTCATAGGACCCACTTGAGGCGGGTAACCTTCAAATTCCGCACATTGCCATATTGGCTGCCTTGCATCTTTAAGATAAGTGCAATTTGAAGCATTTTTACAGCTCACACAGAGTCCGCGATATTCTGGCATAACATTTTCTCCCTTTTGGTTTCAATTTGTATTTTTTTAACCAGCTGAATAAAAAGGATTAATACAGGCACCCCACACGTCATGGAAAGATTCCACGCTCCTTATAGACTATCCTCAGCCGTTTCAAGGCGACGATATAGGCAGCGGTTCGCCAATCGGTCCTATAGGCTATAGCAGTATCTCGCACTCTTTCGTAGGCATTGATAATCTTCTTGTGTAATTTGCTATCCACCTCTTCAAGTTCCCAGGATTCGCTCCTTTTATTTTGCAGCCACTCGAAGTAACTGACGATAACTCCGCCGGAGTTGCAGAGAATATCAGGAATAACATGAATATTTCTCCGGTTTAGGATTATATCGGCTTCCGGGTCGGTTGGTCCATTGGCTGCTTCAGCCACAAGTTTTAGATTTAGCATGGGCGCGGTTTCGGCTGTTATCTGATTTTCCATTGCTGCCGGAATGAATATATCTGCTTTCGTAGCTAAGAAAATATTGTGGTCGATTGGTTTCGCGCTAGGATAACCATAGATGCTGCCATGGTTTTTTACATATTCTATAAGGTCGTCAGGATTTATACCTTCAGAATTTAAGAGTGCGCCAGTAATGTCCTCGACCGCAATTAGTTTAGAACCGTGCCGTTTCATCAAACTCGTAACACGCGAGCCAACATTTCCAAACCCTTGAATTATATAAGTAGCACTACCTAAGTCAAAATTATGGTCCTTAGCCCACTGTTCAATTATGAAAACTACGCCTTGACCAGTAGCTTTATCACGTCCTACGCTGCCGCCCGATTCGATTGGTTTACCAGTAACGACATGAAGGCAACGATAACGTTCATGCGCAGGCATCATTGATAAATAAGTGTCAAGCATCCAAGCCATAATCTGAGAGTTCGTATTCACATCCGGTGCAGGAATATCGTATTCTGGACCAATATTGTTACCCAGCGCGAAAGTAAAGCGGCGCGTTATCCGTTCTAACTCATTAATGGTATACTTTGTTGGGTCAAATTGGATTCCACCCTTAGCACCACCAAAAGGTATATCAGCGATAGCCGACTTCCAGGTCATCCAAGCTGCAAGTGCCCGTATCTCATCAATATCAACCAAAGGATGATAGCGAAGTCCACCTTTATAAGGACCTAACGCATTGTTGTGTTGCACCCTGTAGCCAGTAAAAATCTCGATTCGTCCATCGTCCATTTTCACTGGAAAGTTCACTACAATCTCGTTATTCGTCTTCGCCAGAATCTTCCTAATGTCCTCATCGAGCTTCATTAAATCAGCTGCCTTTTTGAATTGCTTAACTACATTATCGTAAAGGCTTTTCTGCTTGGTTAGTTCTTGGATTATTGTTGGTTCTAAACTTGTGGGCAGCATATTAGGGTCACTCGTATTCCTCACAACACCAGATGGTCTTGCCTGTTTTGGGATAAGTGCAGGTTTTGCGATTTTCACAATTCGTACACAAACCAGTGTGCTTAGCGACCTCTTTTTTCCGGGAACCGGAAACAGTTTTTAGGCTCGCCTTGAATGGTGTTTCTTTGCTTATCTTTGGCAACACATAACCATCAAATTCTTCGCACTGTAAAATCGGTCGGTTAAAGTCACGTGGAAAACTACAAGTATTTGCTTGCTTACAGGTCAAACAAAGACCACGATAAATACCAGTTAACGGTGTAGTCTTTTTTACCGTTTCGGCAAATCTGTTGTTCACTATTTCCTCCTTTCGGATTTTAGTTAACAATGATAATATAACCACGAAGACACGAAAGGCACGAAAGAAACCATTAAGCTGTTTCGTGTTTTCTTATTTGGTTTCTCTTCCTCTCGACCGATGCTTCGCGTTGCGTGCTTTCGTGGCAATCTTTTTTCTCTTCTCTCTGTTATCTCCGTAGTTAAAGTTGTCTGTTGCATCTAGATTAGAAGATTGCAATTATTATGCCGGAATGATTTTTATTAAGCGCGAAAATGCTTTAGTGAGATTATTCTTCTAACTTACCGAAAATCGGAATCTTGGATAAGCGAGTTGATTATAAGGATTCTGATATTGTTTTAAAATTATACTAAATAGATGAAAATGTTGGGGAAATTTGAACCACTGGGGAGAAATTCCCCACAGGGATGAAAGAAGAATTTAACCACAGATGGACAC
>JAOUPE010000273.1 GCA_029880025.1 Caldifarciminota bacterium | reverse complement strand
CTCTGTGGTTAATCTCTTACCCGTATTAATCTGTGGTTATTTTTTATTCTCTATCTTGTGAAAATCTGTGAAATCTCGTGGTTTCGTCTTCTCAGCTTTCTCTGCTATCTCTGCGGTTAAAAATTTCTTATCTTTTTAAGGGGTTACCTCCCTATCGGACGACCAGGAATTTTTTAATTGTCTTTCCGAATTGTAAGAAGTAGATACCCGGATTTATTCCGCTCAGCGATATTTTCAAATCACCGTCATTGCGAGTCTGCGAAACAGACGTGGCAATCTCTTTTATCAGCTTTCCTGATGCATCGAAAATCTTAAGCGTTGGGCATGAAGCGTTAGGCGTAAAGCTTGCCCACGGAATACGGACACGAATCACGGCTTTTGCCGGATTTGGATAAATTTCAGGCGTAAAGCGTTCAGCGTTTAGTGTTTGGTGTTCTTCCATTCCGATTCCTGCATCAACCTTATAAATCCGTTGATTTCCATATGGTATTGCACTGCTCACATTCCAAAAATATGAACCATCATATTTCAGACCCAAAGGGTAGGGAATTTGCCAACGAGTACTGTCAACCACAGAACCGTTAGAAGGATTCATCTTGTAGATGGTCATGCCATCAATATCAACTCCATAGAGATAGTTACCAGCCCATGCAATACCCAGGATAGATTGCCTTGGCGGAGTAAAAGAAAATAAGACTCTTCCATTTGATGGGTCAATCTTAAATATTTTTGCTTGAGTCTGGTATTGACTATGCCACAGGTAATTACCATCCCAGGTCAACCCCCAAGAATTTGGATCGGATGACGCGCTATCGGGTAAGTTAAACGATTGGAGCGGTAATCCGGTTGCGGGGTCAAGCTTATAAAGTTTTGCAGTCTGCTCATCCACAAGCCAAAGATAGGAACCGTCCCATTCAAGATCTCCACCTCCGGTCGTACCAGATGGCATTGGAAATGATGTGTCCACAATACCTGTTGTGGTAAGCTTGTAAATCCGCTGAGAATCTGCATCGGAATTCCAGAAGTAGTTGCCATCCCAAGCTAATCCGCCAGGCCAAGTGCCAGGTGTTGGAAATGAATACAATGTATCTCCGAGTGAGTCAATTAGAACAGACTTCTTACTCCGTTGTCCTTCACTGGAAAAAATGCCGTTGATATATTTACCTGCGAATTTTTTATCACCATAAGCATCGGCGGTTGTTTCAAAGGTTGTCTGTGCTGATAAGGAAATTGGGAAGAGAATTAAGATGAAATTTATTACCAAGAACACCTTTATTCTACAATGTTTTGCCATTTTTGTCTCCTTTCATTCAATAATTACTAATTTCCTTATTGCCTTATACTTTTCTCCCTTCAATTGGCAGAAATAGATACCGGGCTTTATTCCTTTCAAAGAAATTCTAATTTCTTCATTGTGCTCCTTTGCACTTTTGCTCGTGCTTACTTCTCCTATCAATTTTCCCGAAACATCAAAGATTTTTAGATTGGCTGGTTCTTTCCCGGATAACGGGCAACGGACACGAATCACGGACTTTGCCGGATTTGGATAGATTTCCATGGACGAGTGAGAAACTTTAAGCGTAGACTGTTCTTTTTCCTCAATACCCAATCTTTCCATAAAAACCATCTCTGCCCAATAACATCTCTGAGCCAGTGAGGTTGTATCGTGCTTAGACCCAACTTCTCCTGAATCTCCATGGGGTGAACCAATTACAGCATAATAAAAGGTAGCAGTAGAACAAGGCAAAAGATTGAAGGGACCGCAAGACATAATAAACCTCTTATCACCTCCGTTGTAATCAATACTGTCAAATGGAACATATTGTGGAGGAATTTGATACCAATTATATCCTGCCATTGCTAAATATCTTTGTCTATCATTCACCGGGTCGCTTTCGATAGGAAATTTCTTGAATGCACTTAGATTTAGTCCAAAAGGTGCAGAAAGTAATCTTATCGCTACTGCACCTGGCGTGCCTCCCTCCCATTCTGTTCTTGGTGTTTCTATATTATCATAGTCATAAATGAGACCGCTGTTTTTTACCCTTATCGTGTCAGAGCCAATGCTAAATAGTTTGTTCAGAATTAGTCCTGTAAGTTCATCAGTAGCGTCTCCTATATCACCATCAAGGACTATTCCGAAATACATATCATTTATCAAATAGTTATTGATATTGATTAAATCGTATTTTAAAAAGAAGAAATCCTGTGCTGTAAAGTCATTAAAGCCATAAACAGTCAGGGCTATATCGATTCCTATTGGTCTTGTATCATTGGTATCGTGGTATGATGGGTCTGAATCGCTAAAGCAACACCATAAATCCATATCGGATAAAGGAATTATTGGAGCCATAGGAAATCTATCACTGGGTGGGGGCCAATCTCCAGGATACTTGTATATCCGGTCCAAAGGATTGCTATAGCCTTGGTGCCAATATTGACAGAGCGTCGGAACCATTTCAGTTGCTCCAGAATTCGGATTGTAGCCATAAGTGACAAGTGTTTCTCCTTGTGCGATGCACCCAATCCAAGGTCCTCCGCCAAAGATATAAAAGTTCCTCAATGGATAGGGCCAATATCCACCCGCTACATCTCTTGTTGTGCCTATATCTATTCCCCATCTTCCATCATTATAGAAAGGACATCGCCATTTATTTACAGTGATTGTATCCCTATCCCATATTGCTAAAATTAAAGAAGGAAGGATTAAAAATACCAGATACTTTTTCATACAACCTCCTTTGACCCGTCTAAGTCGAGTCAGTTTTTGGTTTTTTATTGTTAGATTAAACATTATATTTCCTGCTCATTCGAACAGTTTGTTTGTAATATTTGGGTTTTATTTATAAATCGAAAAACGATTGATAAAATTAGGAATTGAAACTTAAGAACCGATTCTACCATATCGCACCCTTGCTAAACCAGCCATTATGCTTTAAATATATTTAGCTTATACCCCCCTGTCAAGTAAAATTTTAACATAATTTGGTAATATTTGGACATTAATTTATTGCGAATTACCCGAATGATAGCTAATATAACGAAAATATGACAAGCTTGACAATCTCTGCTTGGTAAATATATTTTAAGTGCTTGGTTGTCAGAAAGATACAAAATGAAACAAA
>JAOUPE010000271.1 GCA_029880025.1 Caldifarciminota bacterium | reverse complement strand
CAGAATCAAATTTGGGCTGGTCTGAAACCTTTCTGAATTATTATTTAACCAGCTCATTGACAGCCTTTTAAAAAGGCTTAATATAGAAGGAGGTTAAAATGAATAAATATTTGCCACCCCTTCTAATACTAGTAGTCCTGTTTGCTTTTGTGCCTGTTTTTCCCCAAGAGATGCACTATTATTACATCAGTTCTGCTTCTAATCCAGATTTTAAAGAGCTCGAAGGAGCTGTCTGTATTCTTGAAACCGACCAACCTTTGGAACCAATTCTACCTGGTTTTGCACCGACTACAATAGAAGAGATACATGCTATGGGTTATTTCACACCAACTGAAGCAAGAGCTAAAGCGCAATGTTGCAATCCTCCGGCTGACGAACCCTACGGCTCATTTTGTTATTGTTGGATAGGAAAAGAACCGCCTGACCCTAACCGTGGTCGTGGTGGTCCGGTGCCAGAACCTGATAAAAAGTATGTGGAAATTGGTGGTTGGACACGAGCCAAACCAGGTGACAACCAGATTGGTTTAAAAGGCGAAACATATCGAAATGGAGAACTGACCCATTGGTTTCCCGATTCCCACACATACTGGATAGTGCCGGCTCAATATCCTGATGAAATTCGATATGTTTATGCTACCCATTACAAACTCGAGTATACATATTCTTGGTACCAACACAGTTGGCATAAGTGGTGGCCAGGTCTCGAAGAGACAGATAGTGGGGCGAATTGCACCCATTAGATTATTTCCTGAAAAACCCGAAGGGAAGGTGTCGAAATATCATGGTGCGCCTTCCCTTTCAAAATAAATTGAACTAAAATGATTGAGCTTATCACTCTTATCTTTCTCAATGCATATCCATCTGCTGTTGAACCGATAAGGCTAACTGCTGACTTTAAGTCAATTCTTACCGATAAGACCGGTCAATTCAATAAAGATTGGGATTCGCTGAATGCACGGTTTGTTGGAAATTGGCCCTTTGGGGGCAGCAAAACTCTAACATTAGACGCAGCCCGAAATATTGTTTTTCTTGGTTCAGGTGGTGGTGTTTTTATCATTGATATTACTGACCCAGCTAATCTTCAAGAATTAGGAGATGTGCGAACGAGAGGTACCGTATATAAAATGGCTTATCAAGATAATATTCTCTACATCGCTTGCAATAATGAAGGAGTTGAAATATGGGATGTGACAAACCCTTCGCAGCCGGAAAAGTTAAGTTCATTTCCTCTCATTTCCCGCGCAATAGAGGTTAGGGATTTTTATCTTTATGTGCAAGCTGGGATGAACTTAAAAATTTTTAATATCCGCAACCCAAGAAGACCGGTCGAAGTGGGTTCGGTTGGAGATTACCATTCTGGTATTAGCGATATCGCGATCGGTGATACCTTTGCCTATATTGCAGCAGAAGATTCTGGTTTAGTAATCATTAATATTTCCGACCCAACCAATCCTTATGAAGTAGGATTTTGGGGTAATGACACTTTGGTTCTGCTTGGAATTGAGCTATCAAACAGCCGTGCTTACATTGCAGCGAGCAGTGGTGGTTTGCGAATTATTGATTTGTCCAATCCATCACACCCCTATGAACTTGGTTTCTGTATCACACCTGGCTTTGCCGAAGCGGTAGTGGTTTTGGATTCTTTTGCCTTTATTGCTGATTATCACGAAGATTTCACAATAATCAATGTGCAAAATTCATCGAATCCATTTGTGGTAGCTAATTGTACAACTTCAACTTGGAGTATGATGAAAGCTGTGGCGGTCTTAGATTCTTTTGCATATTTAGCCGATTATAATAGCAAACGAGGTTTATGGGTTGTTAATATTAAAAATCCTTCGAACCCTATTGAAGCTGGTTTCTATACGATAACCGGTTGGTCATTTACCGTTATGCTCGAACACGATTATGCCTATCTGGTGGGATGGGAAGACGGTTTACGAATTCTAAACATCGAAAATCCTTCTTATCCTTACGAAGTAGGAACCTTTGCTACCGAACATGGTTCACAAGGGGTAGCAATCCGAGATACTCTTGCCTATCTTTGTGATTACGCAAAGGGACTCAGAATTCTCAATATAAAAGACCGTTCAAGACCCTCTGAAGTTGGATTTTGTAGTATTCCAGGAGCTGTGTGTGCTGTTGGGCTCAGAAACTATTATGCCTGTATTGCCAGTGGCGGAGAGGGATTAAGGATTATCAATATTGAAAATCCAACAAATCCTTATGAGGTAGGTGCTTGCCAAACACCAGGCTATGCTTGGAGTGTTGTGATTCAGGATTCTTTTGCCTATATAGCAGATAAGGGAGGTGGATTGCGAATAATTAATATTCAAAACCCATCAAATCCTTATGAAGTAGGGTCACTTATTACATCAAATGAACCGGTGGTCGTAGAAGTCAAGGATTCGCTTGCCTTTGTTGGTGGATCTCGGGGTTATATGAAGATTATCAATATCCGAAACCCAGCTAATCCTTTTGAAATAGGTAGCTTTGAAACGTATGGTCCATGTTTTGGTGTCACTGTCTCTTATCCTTATGCCTATGTTTCTGATTGGTTTTGGGGTTTTTACATCGTTGATATCACTGAGCCATCAAATCCAGTCCAAGTAGGTTATTACCGCACCCCTAACTGTGCCTATGGTTTGGCATTTTCAGCTCCTTATGTCTATGTGACAACCGGTTTATGCGGACTACAAATTTACGAAAATCTTCTTTTAGGCGTTGAGGAGCAAAAGAGCAGCAGTTTACAAATGGGGGCTATTGAAATCTATCCGAATCCGGCAAAAGACGTGCTACGTGGCCGTGTTCCGTGGGCAAGCTTTACGCCTAACGCTTCACGCCCAACGCTTAAGATTTTCGATGTGTCAGGAAAATTAATAAAGGAACACACTTCGGTCACTCGTAATGACCGAAGAATAGAAATATCCTTGAAAGGAATAAATCCAGGTATCTACTTCTTACAATTCGGAAAGACAATTAAAAAATTCCTCGTCGTCCGATAGGGAGGTGACCCCTCGGCAACAACCATAGGTGACTGACATTTTGCCTTATTGGTCGGAGAGGCTTCCAAGCCTCGATTCTTTTATATCTTAGGCGGATTATCGGTGTTTTTCGGTGTTCTTC
>JAOUPE010000272.1 GCA_029880025.1 Caldifarciminota bacterium | reverse complement strand
AGATTACCAATTGCCATCCCGATTGGAATTTCCTATCTTTTTTATGTAATTTTTATCCCAAAAGTTTTATTGGGTGCGATGATTTGTTCACTCCTGACTATAATTTACACTATTTTTGCCGGAAAAATAAAAGAATGGTTTTATTTTATTATGCTCTACATTTTCGGTTTTTATCTGCTCTCGGTTATGCTGGGAATATTGCGGTAAATTAAGTTCGAGTTGCGAGTTGAACTGCGACTAAAAGAATGCTTAATTTCTCTTGAGTCTTGGCGACCAGGAGGGTGAGAATGCGCCGCCAGTATTGGTAATTCTTTTCTGTTCCAGCCCGTTCCAGGTCATCGTGTAAATTTCCCAGCGCCCGCTGCGGCTAGAACTGAATGCGATGTGTAAACCATCCGATGACCAGGTAGGGTCTTCATTGCTTCCTTGATAAGTGAGCCGCATCCTTGTTTCACCGTATAGGTCGGTAATAAAAATCTGATTTGAGCCACCGCTAACCCGAGACACATAGGCAATCAAATCACCCCTTGGTGACCAAGCCGGTGAGGTATTATAAGAACCTTCAAAAGTGAGGCGTCTTAAATCGGTTCCATCAACATTGATAACGTATATTTGAGGAACCCCGGTGCGGTCTGAGACGAATACCAGTTCCCGACCCGAAGGTGACCAGCTTGGTGAGACTGAAATCGAATAACTGGTAGTAATCCTTCGATGGTTACGACCATCCGGGTTTAATTGATAAAGATTGAGAGTGCTGTGTTCGGAAAGCGCAGCCGCTAAGTTTTTAGCATCAGGCGACCAGGCAGGTGTTGTGTTTAAACCGGTCCTTGAGGTCAGCCTTATCGTCTTATGTCGGTTTATATCATAGACGTAAATGTTAAGGTCAGAAGCGTCATAGGTGCAAAAAGCGATCAAGTCACCATTGGGTGACCAATCAGGAAAAAGTTTTAATCCCTTATCCTGGGTCAACATGACCGGATTAACCCCATCATAATCAACCGTAGCGAGTTCTTTGCCATCCTTGGTTCGATAAGAGAAGGCGATTTTGGTTTGCGAAACACCCTCTTCACCGGTCAAAAGTTTAATCACGTCATCGGCAATTTCATGGGCGAGCCAGCGCCAGTTTTCAACGATGTTGTAATCTTTGGTCGCAATCGGTCGTTGCAATATCAGGTCATAAAGCGTGATTCTTAACTGGGTGGCAGAACGGCGAAAAGCTAACTCCCCGGTCAAAAGGATTTGTGCACCGCGTTTAACCCAATAGTCGAAATTAAGTTTTTTACCCTTTGCCGAATAGGTTGAATCCGGTCGATACAGGCTGAAATAAAGCGAAAATTCCAAATCGTTGAATAAGGTCCGGTTGATATTTTGTAGCATATCGGCAAGAATCGGAGCATAGTCCGTAGGTAAACTGAAATCAGCCACCGCTAAATCGAGCCGTTTTCTGGCGCCCGAAGCCGTAATCTTAGCCCAGATTTCTGGTTCCAATTGGCTAAATGCAATCGAGGCTAAGCCAAGTATCAAAATTAATAAATTTTTTAATTTTATACTCAGTCGGAAATTGTTACTCTGAAAATATTTCACTGGAATTATGGATTAAATACCCGTTTTACTGGCATATTATGAGCATGATTACCTTTTGTAATCTCCTTTAATTTTTGTGTAGTTATCGAACCGGTAACCTTGGTTGAGATTACCTGATTTGGTAAAAATATAACAAAGATTATTGGTCTGGTCTTTAGAACCGATGGCAAAAAGCTTACCCATCGCTAAATTTTAATCTTAAATTAAAATTTGTAAAGAGAAAAAGTAAAATTGCTGGTTGACAAATATTTCTTGTTGAGTATATTTTAACCTTACGGTTAGGCATTAACTGGTCGTAAAAAGTTATATGATGCGTTTGATTTTAGTATTCACCTGTTTGTGGGCAGTGGTTTGTGTGACAACCAAGATTGAACATGGCCCTGCCCCAATCGTTGAGTGGCGAGTTAAAATGGTCGACTCGATACCATTAACCCAGGCAAAGAGCCTTGGCAAGTTCAAAGTGACCTATTACTGGATTGTGCCAGAGGAGAACTACCCGGGTCGGCGTGAAGTTCCGCTCTACCTGGCAGATGGTAAACTCTTAGGTTATTATCCGAGAAAGTTTGTTGCCGACTTTAAGAAAGAATCAGTGGCTCGGCTTCGGGATGGCAGACTCATCAGTTATCTCAAGCGAAAACAAAGGGTATGTATCGTCGCCGAACCATTAGGTTGTAAGGGATTCACTTTAACCACTCTGAAATCAGTTGCGGTTGATACACATCTGATACCGCTTGGCTCTGAACTTTACATCCCGCATTATGAACGATTATATCTTGGACCAAATGGTGTGCACAATGGAATCTTTTATGCTCATGATGTCGGCAGTCAAGTTCGGGGAAATCATATTGATATTTACCTGGGAGAAAAGGATAATCTTAAGTACCTGACCTCAAAATCGGGAAGGGGTGCGGGTCAGGTCGATGTCTACCTTCTTAAATAGATAGTTCAGCCAATAATCTTTGGCAAAAAGTCCTCTTTCCAAAATTGCCCGTTCCAAAACCTCCCGGCACCAATTATCATATAAGCCGCGCAAGGTATAAACGTTGACTTGTAACTGAGCAAGAGCAGTAAGCAGACTGTCAAATCGGCTTACGCTGTAATCGGTGAAAAACTGGGGCTGCGGCACAATCCGATGGAAGAGAAGAACGGTTTGGTCATAGCGCTTGATATGGTCGAGAATTACCTGGACCGGTGTCGTATCCCGCACTTCTTTGATTGGCACTTTAAACGGTGCAACCCAAAAATTGGGAACGCCAAATTCACAGGTTCGACCAATTTTGTAGCCAGCATAAGAAGCCATTCGAATAATCCGGTCGTCATATTTTCCATAAGGATAGACAAAGGTTATCACTTCTTGACCAAAGGTTGATTCAAGGATTCGCTTGGAAACAACCAGTTCGTATTTTATCAGCATAGTATCCGACATCTCGATTAGTCGAGAATGAGAAACCGAATGACTGGCAATCTCGATTGATAAGGAATCAATCATCTCTTGAATTTCATTTTGAGCCAGAAAACTATAAGGGGAACGATTTTTCTGAT
>JAOUPE010000270.1 GCA_029880025.1 Caldifarciminota bacterium | reverse complement strand
TTTACGTTACAAACTTAGTTAATCGCCTGGTAAAAATTGGTGCCGAACATCGATTTATTCTTTATCTTACCCAACGCAACGCCGATTATTTCTCAGATTCAGATAATATTAAAAGAATATTTATCACTTCGAATCGCCCTTTACGCATTGCCTGGGAAAATTCTTTGCTTCCCTTCTCGTTACAAAAAGAAGGCGTTTCGGTCTTTTGGGGACCGAGCAATTTTCTTCCATCTATAAAATTTTGTAAATATGCTGTGACCATCCACGACATCACTGCTATTTCTTTCCCCGATTATTATCCAGCGCTGAGAAGGTTTCATTATAAGAGTTCAATCTTAAATTCGGTCAGAGTTGCCGACCGAATTATTGTGGTATCGACACAGACAAAAAATGATGTAATTCAATATTTTAAGCTTCCTGAGCAGAAAGTAACGGTCATACATAACGGTTTAGATGAACGCTTCTTGAATCAAGCAATAACCGATCCGTGTGCTGAGCAGAGAATTGCACCGCAATTAAAGGAAAAGTATTGTCTACCCGATTCTTTTATTTTTACCTTGGGTGTGCTGGAGCCAAAGAAAAATGTGGCAAATCTAGTTCGCGCTTACGCTTTAGCTAAAAAAATGAACTTAGGATTTTTACCAAAATTGGTGGTTGGCGGAAGTAAGGAATATGGTTGGAAAAACCGCGAGTTTTTCCAAGCAGTCGCTGAATTCAAGTTGGAAGACGATGTTAAATTTACCGGACGGATTGATAATGAAGACCTTTCAGCTATATATCAAGCAGCAACTGTATTTGTATTCCCTTCAATCTATGAAGGATTCGGGTTGCCAGTAATCGAGGCAATGGCGTGTGGAACTCCGGTTATTACTTCCAACACCTCTTCCTTGCCCGAAATCGCTGGTGATGCCGCGATTCTGGTTAATCCCTATGAGCCAAAAGAGATTGCTGACGCCCTGTTCCAAGTGTTGACCAATGAAATTAGACGTCAGGCGATGATTGAAAAAGGAAGAAAAAATGCCTCACGCTTTTCCTGGGATAAAGCTGCTCAAGAAATTCTGCAAGTTTTTGAAGAGGCATATAAAGAAACCAAACACTAAATATTAGATGAAGCTGTCTATTATCATCATTAATCACAATGCCGGCGATTTACTTATCAAGTGTTTAAATTCCTTAGAACCTGTGGTGCATCAAAATCCAGTTGAAACCGAAGTTTTTGTGGTGGATAACGATTCCTGGGATGGCGCGGTAGATAAAATACAATCAGAAAAGAAATGGGTGAAACTTTTGGTTAACCAGGAAAATTTTGGATTTTCCCGGGCTGGTAACCAAGCAATACGACAATGCAAAGGTGAATATATCCTTCTCCTCAACCCAGATACGATTATCCCAAAAGGAACGCTCGATGCGATGATTAAATTTATGGATGATAACCGGTCAGTCGGAGTCTCGACCTGTAAAGTTGAATTGGCCGATGGCAGGTTGGACCAAGCCTGTCATCGCGGATTTCCTGCTCCCTGGTCTTCTTTCGCCTATTTCAGTGGGCTGTCAAAATTATTCCCAAAAAGCCGAATCTTTGGCGGGTACCATTTAACCTGGTTGCCACTTGACCAATCCCATGAGATTGATGCCCCAAGTGGTTGCTTCTATTTGGTAAGGCGTAAATCAATCGATAAGGTTGGATTTCTTGACGAAGACTATTTTCTTTATGGTGAAGATGTTGACTGGTCATATCGCATCAAAAAGGCGGGCTGGAAGATTTTCTATTATCCCGGGGTAAAAATAATCCATTACAAAGGTATATCTTCCGGCATCAAATCACACACCTCAACATTAAGCAATGCCAAGGAAGATACCAGGCGCTTAGCAATCAACTCGTTTTATGATGCGATGTGGTTATTTTATCGAAAACATCTTGAAAAGGACTATCCGTTTTTTATTACCTGGGTAATTTATTTGAGCATCTGGTTTAAGCGCCGCCTCAGTTTGTTTGCCAAACACGTTTAGACTTAAAGCTTTTATTCACTCAATTTTAGGGTTGAAAAAAGTTTTTGGTAGGACCTGGAATCTGGATTAACTTTTAATATCCATTCCAAAGTCTTTTTTGCCTCTACTATCTTACCGTGTTTTTTTAAAAATAATGTTCGTTCCAATCCCAAATTCTCATAACGTTTTATAATCAAATTGGTCCGTTCATCCAGTATAAGGTTAGGCTTTCGTATAGAAAATTGCCCATAGTCAAAACTTTCCACAATAGTATCACTGCTCAATTCATATAAAAGTCCATAAGGTATTCGTCTTCTTTCCGGTTTGATAAATTTTGCGTCGTAATCAGCTTGGTCGGCAAATGTTATGAAAACCCTTCGATTTGGATTTCGGTCAATGAAGCTGTTAATCATATCGACGAATGCGTTCTGGATGCCGACATTTTCTTGCAAGCGACCATGTTCGAATTGCTCAAGATAACTTAAAAAATATTCGATCTCGATTTGGCAGTTTCTCACTAACCAGGGATATTGTTTATTAAGATATTGAAGATACCATGACCTTCGCAAAAGTTCCTTGTCAATTATACAAACATCCTTACGGATATTTTCAATATGCTGGACATAAAAAACCGGGGCATAGATATCCCACCAGTTAGTGAGGATTATTGCATTAACCGGAGCGGATTTTAAATGATTTATTGCCGAGTCATAAGCAAGATAGTTGCCTTGCATGCCAGCCCTTCGATAATTGAATAATAAGGGCAAAATAATAAAGATTAAAAAGAAATATTGGTTCACCCTTAGATTCTTTATCAAAATTGCGAGCCCAAATCCGGCGAAAACAAACATAACAAAAAGACAGGGTATATAATAAGACTCGATATCAGGAATTGAATAATTAATTGCATAAAACAGGGTCAAAATGAATATAATTAGAAGGCTTATGAAGAGATAAAAGTTATTACGGACCATTTTCACCACCCCCAAAATTGCTGGGATAATGAAAATATAAAAACTCTCTTTTAAAAAAAGATTCAAAGCAAATTTCAAATTAGAAAATACCTCTGCCCAGGAGGATGAAAACATCCAGACCCGATACTGTTTACCGGTAACGTGCCAAACCAATCTTTCCCAGTTATAGGG
>JAOUPE010000269.1 GCA_029880025.1 Caldifarciminota bacterium | reverse complement strand
AGGGGTTCTTTAAATTTCGGGTCAAACTTCCTTAAATCGCAGTCAACAAATTTAGAATCGGATTTTACTGAACCGGATAAAAGTCCGCGACAGAGTGGTCGGTAAGCCATAAGCGTAATATTTTCTTCCCGACAATAAGGAATAATATCTTTTTCAATATCCGGTTCAAAAATGTTATAATTTGACTGGCAAAAGTGGAGTGGTGCTGCTTTTTGGAAATTAGCCATCTGCTCGGTATTAAAATTACTCACCCCAATTGACCGGATTTTCCCCTGGTCATAAAGTTGCTTCATCGCACTAGCGGTTTCTTCGATTGGCGCTTTTGGGTCAGGCCTATAAATCGTGGAGATATCGATGTAATCGGTGCGCAATCTTTTTAGAGAATCATCAATCGCTTTAAAAATTTGTCCTGATGTCGGGTTTCGAGATTGCAAACCTCTTTCCCAAGCAATGCCAACTTTAGTAGAAATAACGACATTTTTTCGTTCGGCATATTCCTGAACCGACTTTCCTACAACCTGTTCAGCACGACCAAAACCATAAGCCGGTGCAATATCAATCAGATTGATTCCCTTATTAAACGCAGTAAGGATGATTTTCGTTACTTCTTTTTCATTGGTCCCGCGCCACAACAAACCATTAATCGCAAAGGTTCCCAAACCGATATTAGAAATACTGGGTATTAAATCGGATATTTTCAAATATTTCATAATCTTAGCCTATCTACAGGTCTTAGTATCTGGGATGGAGTCCACAATTTTTTGTGGACTAGATTACATAATGACCTGTAGATAGGCATCGGTTCCCTTGTTATTTTATCCTCACTCAAGGACTGGGTATTTGACTGATAATAAGGTGGGAAGTGAGGCATTTGCTCGAATGAGAGACCCAAAAAGAGCATAAAATAACACTGGGCAAGATAATAATCTATAAATTTAAGCTGCTTTTCCATTGTAACTTTGTCTAAATGATTTGTTAGTTGGTAACAGCAATATTTTTGTACTTTAAGCATTTTCACCAGATTCGTCGATTTGGGTAAATATTTTAATTGTTAACGAATATTTCAATTCATTCCTCCCTTAAGTAACCAGAATTAACTATTTAGAATCGCCAAATAGGGACAGGCGTTCGCTGCCTGTCCCTATTCTTTTAAAATGATTATTTGAGTAAAGTCATTTTCTTTGTCACTATGTTATTGCCGACGATGAGCTTGTAGAAGTAAATTCCAGCCGCTACTTTGGAACCTGATTTGTTCGTGCCATCCCAGGCATAAGTATGAACCCCTGCATCTTTGACTTCTTTTGCCAAGGTTCTTACTTCTTCACCAAGGATGTTGTATATGGTCAATTCAATCGCTTCATTGTTCGGGAGATTGAACGAGATATTGGTTAGTGCTTTGAACGGCTCGGGGTAATTCTGACCTACGGTCAACTGAAGCGGTTCGTTTACATCTTTCGGCATGTTCATACCACCATCTGCCACTCCAACGACAACCTCGAATGGACGCATCATTTCATTGTCTTCATGCTCAAGAATGTGACAGTGCCACACGAAAAGTCCAGCATAGCTGTCGAACCTGGTAATGAATCGCGTAACCTCTGCTGGGTGTGCTCGATGAGTGTCTTTCCATCCTCGCTCGTTAGGGTCTGGCGGCATTGGAGGTCCGGTAAAAATTAGCTCTCCGGTTGCCATATAGTGATCCACATCAAATGGTTGCCGGTCTAAAATCTGGAATTGCACCAGATGCAGGTGAATGGGATGGACATCTTCGGTCAAGTTTATTATTCGCCATATTTCAGCGGTTCCGAGTTGTGGTCTTTCAGTTATTGGGTCATCCCACATCATCCCGTTCAATAGTGCATGTTGAACCATTCCCATTGTGTCCATAACCTCTTCGAGTGTTAAGTCTCTAACCTCAACGGCAGATACTTCAGGGATGGATATTATATTGTTTAGCGCCATAGGAAGTGAACTGTTATCTTCCACAATAGTGTTCTTTACTTTTATCAGCATAATTTCTGGCAAAGGCACTTCATCTTCTGCCGGTGAACCCAGACCTTTAAACGGTGTTTTAGCGTTGTTGTGCAAAAGGTAGTATTTGCCCTGCTTTCCGGCAAAGTCGATTACGACATCATGACGCTCACCAGGAGCCGTCAGAAGTCTTGGCGAGAATGAATTCATTGGATCGTTCAGTTTTACCAGAGCCGCCAGTAATCCACCATCCGATCCAATTTGGTAGAAAGCAGGACCAGGAATGGAATCGGTGGAAACATTTCCATAACTATCACTTTCCAGAAGTTTCAAGTTATAGAATCTTGAGTTTGAGCCATTAAGGAAGCGGAATCGGTATTTTCTAGGCTCTACTATTAGATTTGGCCAAACCTTACCATTCACCACTGCCACGTCGCCAAAAAATTCCGGTTCCCACATCTCAGGATAGAATAATTCCCCATCCTCATAGAAAGTCCGGTCCTGAATTACAATTGGTATCTCGTAAGCGTCTTTTGGTAGGTTTAAATGTTCTTCATTTATATCTCTCAGCAGATAAAAGGCAGCAAGACCAGCATATACGTTAATTCTGGTGATACCAAGAGCGTGGTCATGGAACCAGAGTGTAGTAGCCGGCTGACGATTAGGATATTCATAAAGGTCATTTTGTCCGGGCGTGAACCAATCCTCAGGATAACCATCACTTTCCGGAGGTACATTACCTCCATGCAGGTGAACAACTGTTCTCACATAGGGATTTTCCGGGTAACCAGCACCGTGAATTGTAGTATCTACCGGAAGAAGATGGTCCAGTGGTAACTCGTTTATCCATCTGACTTTAATACGTTGATTCCGCCATGCCTCAATGGTTGGACCAGGGAAAAAGCCATTGTATCCCCATAAGCTAGTTGAATCAAGTTCACTGTGTAGTTTTTGTTTGAACTCTATCATTCTTATTTCATAATAAGGCGCTCCTTGTAGTTTCCCAACTGGCTGCACGACACCTGGAATTGGCAGAGGATCCATATATTTAGTAAGAGTCGATGGGTCCAGTAAAGGTTGTCCGAATACTTGCCCTACGCCCAAGGCAACAAAGAGCAGGTATACGAACCAAATGAAATATCGGTTTCTACTCATTTTTAT
>JAOUPE010000026.1 GCA_029880025.1 Caldifarciminota bacterium | reverse complement strand
CAATTCCTGAGTCTGTCTCCGAGTCTGCCCCTGAGTCGGTTCCTGAGTCTGATTCCGAGTCTGCTCCGGAGTCGGTTCCCGAGTCTGCTTCCGAGGCTACTCCCGAAGCCACTTAGGAGACCACCCCCTAGGCGGTACCCCCTCCCATTGACGAAAATACGATAAGCGATTGACGAAAGACGACTTAGAAGAAAATTTGGCTTTAAAAAAGTATTACTTAAAAGTAATATATCTAAAGGATTGTTTATGTTTGTTTTTACTAAGGAAATGGTTAAAAAAGGATGAATTACACAATGGATATTAAAGATAACAATTCCAACCCAGAACAATCATTGTCGCATAAATGCGACCGCTACAAAATGAATCAGAGGGATGAAGTTATAACTTAGATTTTTACTTAGAGAAAACTATTTTAAGCTAAATTTATCCCTTGACAATTCTTAGGAATCGATTAAAATTAGCCTCTAAAATGATATCATTAATCTTTGTCTCGGTACTCTCTTTTAATTTGATTGAGGTTGGCGCAAGGATTGGAGCGAATACACCAATCGGCAATATGGAGCGTTATTTTACTGCCGGTGCATTGGGGTCGGTCTATCTAGCAAAGGGATTTGGTAATAATCGATTCATCTTAAGTTATGAAAATTGCCGTTTGGAAGGAGCTGGACAACCCACCTATAACTTACAACTCGACCAAATTTCTGTAGAATATTGCCGCTCGGTCTTTAGTCGTAATAACTGGTCATTACCAGTCTATTTAGGATTCAGTAATATCTGGCTTAAAAGGAAATTACAAAGTCTTGAGGAAAAAGGAATGGTTCAAGGGGCTGACATTGGCTTAGGGTTTTTAGAAAGTGTCAAACGGGTCAAGTTTGGCATTGGATTTTTTGTTAAAAGTCTGTTTGAGGCAAAAGGCGGTTTTTTAAAAATCGAAAATTCAGCTTATCTATTATCAATGAGAGTAACAGTTGGGTATGAATTATAATAAATTTATAGTATTTATCTTATTTTTAATTTTTTTGACCCTGAATTGCAGTCAGGATAAGATTCTTCAGCGAGCCACCAGTGATTACTTTCCTTTAGAACCCGGTTGGTACTGGCGTTATACAATAGGAAATGATACGAGTATGGTCCAAGTAATTAGCGATACCTTTGCTTATGGTCATTATTGTGTGCTAACCAATCGAGATTTTCTTGAGGAATACTGGATAAAAGAAAAGAATGAAATTAAAAAACTATTTGAGAAAAAGATAAACCGGGCTGGTTCTGATTTTATTCTGGAGCAGCATTATCGACTTTACTTTGAATTGCCCTTGATTTTGGGTAATTCCTGGAGCGAGGATTTTTGCGATACGATAGATGTCCTGGGTGAATCAATCATCTTCCAACATCAGATTAAAGGAAGCGTCGAGGCGATTGATAGCATCTCAACCCCGGCTGGTGATTTCTCAGATGTCTATAAGATGATGTTGGTTCAGAATTTTCAGCAAAATGATTCGGTAAAGAGTGAAACCAGCTATTACTGGTTGGCACCGGACATCGGTGTCGTAAAAAAAATAGAAAATGATGTTGAACAAATCCTGATTGAATTTTCTTCGATTGGTTCAACCAATAACTCTGGTTATTCGAAATCTGCCCTGCCCCCTATAACTGAAGAAAAACAACCGAAAGAGACACAAAATTAATAATTTGTAGTCATACCCGTAGATGTATGATACTGGTTTGATTATGCTTACAAAAACTATTGCTTTTTTCGTTTTTTTTGGTATTATTGTAAAATGATAAGTGAAGCAATTATTAGAAGCCAGTTTGAAGAATTTATAATCGATTGGTTTTCATCAATCTGACCATATTAAAAATGGAGGGGTTTTCTAATGCCGGCTAAAAAACAATTGCCAAACCGGGAGTCAAAATTACCCCTGCGTTACGACCCTTATCAAATCTTTAAGAATAGTTCAACCCCTTATGCAATTTATGCCCGACGCAAGTGGTTGGGTGAGGAAACTGAAAGTTCTAGGGTTGAAGGCGACCTGATTGTGACCAAACTCATCGAAGCCCAGAGTCCGAATGGCAGTTGGAACAATTCGGTAGTTGATACGATTCAGAATCTGCATTTGATTGCACTGCTGGCACCGAAGTTTAACGGCAGAACCAAGAAAGCGGTTGATTGGCTTTTAGAAAAAGAACACGAGATAATGCGTTGTCGGTCCGGTGATGGTGCAAGATATGACGGGTTATTCTTTCGGATGAACCGGGAGGATACCCATCAAATTTATCATCGAAAAGATTTATTTTTCAATCGCGGTTGTGCTGGTTTTGTCAAGACTGCCGCTGCTTTGTATTTTGCTGGAATCTTTACCAAACAAAAGGATGAACGGGTATTACAGGCATTTAAGACATTGGATAATGTAATAAAGCGGCGTAACGGTAAATGGTGTTCTCTTTCTTGTTCGAATAATATTTTACGTGCTTATATCTCACATCCTTTGAAGCGAGCCTCGAGTCAAACCCAACAGGCATTAAAAACCCTGGCAAAACTTCAGAGCCGAAACGGGGGCTGGCGTGGTATACCATTTTTTTATCATACCCTTAATATAATTGCGCTAAGCAAATTAAAGGTGGCACGCGAACAAATTGCCAAGTCACTGCCCCGGATTATTCGTTCTCAAAATCGCGATGGTTCATTTGGTAAAGACAACAAGGAATTTTATACTTTTTTGGTTTTAGACGGCTTAAAGCGACAAAGGATAAAGATTTAACCCACACCCATCAAACTCACAATTTTTACGGACCAAAGCCAAGATACTCAGACTAAAACAAAGGGGGCAAAGCCTCTGTGAACTACCTGAGGCAGTGCCGAGATGTGCTTCAAGCACTTGGGGAGAATGAGCCGATTATGAAGCCGCCGATGCACACACATAAAGCAGTAGATGAGCGCCCGATTCGGGTGCCAATCTGTGTTTATAAAGACGATAGGTGCGGGGTTGACACCCAAATAAAATCAGTTACACTACTTCTTAAATGAAAAGAATGATTGTTCTATCCGGACCACCCGGTAGTGGTAAAGGAACTCAAGCCGAGCTCTTGTGTCAACGTACCGGGTTTGCTCATTTCTCTACCGGCGACCAGTTTCGTTTCGAGATTGCTCAACAAACCGAAATCGGTAAAAAAGTGAACGAATATGTTAAACAGGGAACTCTTGTCCCGGATCCGATAGTTTTAGCAGTTACCAAGAATTTTATCAATCATAATCAGGATAAAGGGGTAGTTTTTGATGGATTTCCCCGAACTATGGTTCAAGCCCAAGGTCTGGATGAAGTCTTAAACGATAATCATAAAGAAGTTGACTGTGCAATTTTTATTGAATTAGCCTTAGCCGAAATTATTCGACGCCTTACTGACCGTCGGGTTTGTCGTAATTGTGGCGCAATCTATAATCTGAGCTTTAAACATCCAAAACAAGAAGGAATCTGTGATGCTTGTAACGGAGAGTTGTATCAAAGAGTCGATGACCAAGAACCAACGATAAGGAAAAGACACCAGGTCTATGAACAGCAAACTCAAGAGTTGATTTCCTATTACCGCAGTCACAATAAATTGTGGACGATTCCGGGTGAAATTGGTAAAGACCTGGTTCACGAACGAATTATGAAGATAGTCTATGAAGCCTGAGGTCTAATGGCGATTTTTATCAAATCGGAAAAAGAGATTACCGGTATCCGAAAAGCCGGTCGCATTGTTGCCAAAACTTTGAAGCTTATTGAATCCGAGATTACTGAAGGTAGGACACTGGAAGAACTCGAGAAATTATGCGTAAAATTTATCACCGCCGAGAATGCAAAACCGGCATTTCTTGGTTACCGTGGTTTTCCTGGTGCGGTGTGTATCAGTGTCAATGACGAAGTGGTGCATGGTATTCCAAATGGTCGCAGGCTCTTAAATGGCGAGATTGTTAAAATTGACGTCGGTGTCTATAAGGATGGACTATATGCGGACGGCGCAAAAAGTTTTCGGGTTGGCAAGATTAACCAGAGATTGGAGAATTTAATGGCAGTAGCCGCGAGAGCTTTAGATATCGGTGTAAATCAAGCCCGGGCTTTTAATCACGTATCAGATATTTCCTGGGCAATCCAAAATTATGTTGAAGAGCATGGTTTTTCGGTGATTCGTGAACTAAGTGGTCATGGGGTTGGACTTCAGTTACATGAAGAACCTTCAATCCCAAATTTTGGTAAGCCGGGTAAAGGTGTAAAGTTAGTACCAGGGATGACCTTGGCAATCGAGCCAATGGTGAATTTAGGGAGTTATGAAGTATGGACTGAGAAGAATGGCTGGACGGTTAGAACCAAAGATGGAAAACCCTCGGCTCATTTTGAGCATACAGTACTTGTAACCGAATCCGAACCAGAAATTTTAACGAGAATTGACTAGATTTAATAATGAGAATGAACCCAGCACTTATTGACACAAGGGTAAGGTTTTAAATATAAAAGATATAATGGAGATATAATATTCATATCAATAAGTGCTGGGGTGTTTAATTTAAAATAATGAAAAAGAAGGATACGATTCAATTAGAAGGGACAATCGTTGAGTCTTTGCCAAATGCTATGTTCCGGGTCGAATTAGAAAATGGTCATCGGGTATTAGCCCATATTTCGGGTAAAATGCGGATGAATTTTATTCGAATTCTGCCGGGCGACCGCGTAACTGTGGAATTTTCACCTTATGACCTGAATCGGGGCAGAATTATTTACCGATTCAAATAAAATTATGAAGGAGGTAAAAGAGTGAAAGTAAAACCATCGGTTAAGAAAAGATGCATGCACTGCAAGATTGTGAAACGACACGGCGTTGTCATGGTCATCTGTAAACGTGACCCCAAGCATAAACAACGTCAAGGATAAATTTAACCAAATCCATCATACAAAATTAATTGTTGGGTGCCTTTTTTTGCTTTTAATTGGAAGAACAATCCAATAAAAAACATTAGTTAATGAAAAAAAAGAGGGTTCCTTTTGGGAACCCTCTTGAGTTAGTAATTATCCTTTTACCTCTTTGCTCCTGCTTTTCCCGTGTGCCTGATGTCGTGTCGGAACATTGGCCAAGGAGTAGTTGCTAAGGTTGCACCACGATAGAAGGCATAGACCCCATCTTCCGAAGCAGCATAAATCCATCCATTCGGTCCAAGCACCGGTGAAGATTTAAATTCTACCTGCTTTCGAGAACCAAAGGCGGATAGCATCACATCCCAAACTGGATTTCCATCACTGTTATATGCCCAAAGCTTATCATCACCACCTAAAACATAGATTAGACCATCCGAACCAACTGTAACCGAAGAGCTTCGGTCGCCAGTGATTGAAATTGGCCAACTAGTTACCTCCGTAAAATCAGGATTGAGGGCATAGATTTTTCCATTTTCATCTCCGAAGTATATCACACCATTAAAGCCAATTGTGGGTGAGGTGTATATTTCTTCATTGATATGATAGGTCAGAGTATCGATAGCGTTAGTGTCGAGTGCATAGAATATAGTATCGGCACCAAAGTAGATTTTATCACCGCTGATAGTTGGGGAAGAGTAGATTGAACCGGCAGCGATAAATCTGTGTCTTTCAGTACCATCAGGATTTAAAATATATAAAATACTATCCTCATCACCAAAGACCACGGCTCCATCATTAGCAATTGCTGGGGAAGAAATTATTTCGGCCATTGCACCATATTTCCACGCAACACTACCATCTAAGGTATTAAATGCATAGAGTGTATCACTATCCGAACCAATGTAGATTAAATTTCTACTCTCATCAATCGCTGGTGATGAAACATAAGAGGGCGAACCCGCCGTAAAGTACTTCCATTTTTCCGTTCCGTCACTATTAATAGCGTGGACATAACCACCATCATCACCAATGTAAATGGTGCCATCCACACCAATCGTCGGAGAAGAATAGAAAGATTCCTCGGCAACCATCGGATATGTCCATGATACCGAACCTAAAGTGTCGAAGCAATAGACTAATCCATCGGTACAACCAATTATAATACCAGTTACACTACTTCCAGATACAGCTAATGCCGGTGAAGAATTAAAATCCTCGTCGATGATTTCTGACCAGGCATCCGTAACGTGGAATAGAAAAGGCTCCGACAATGGCGAAGTATCGCCCAGCGCATCTTGTGCTACGACCCTAATTGAATAGGTGCCAGTATCGGAGTAAGTTATCGTGTCTTTAATCGTATCGCCGCTAGCATGCCATTCAGTCCACTTCGGACTTCTACCATCACCCCAGTAAAATCTGGCACGAACGCTGTCACCATCCGGGTCGGACACTAGTGTTTTAAAGGTGGCTTTGGTATTAGGAAGCTTATAGGGTGGGCCAAAAGGGGTGAAAGGTTTGTTGGGCGGATTGTTCATTTTTGCCATCACTTCGATTGCCTCTGACCATTCCGAAACAGCATCCTTTTTATCCTGGGCTCGAACCTTTACTTCGTAGGTACCGGTATCGGCCCAGGCATGAGCAGCGCTTGCCGTGTCGTCACTCGGATAATAGTCGGTTGTATCCATGATATCGTCACCCCAATCGAAAATGTAGCGAATATCGTCATCATTAGGGTCATGGGCTAAGGTTTTGTAGGTATTTGTCGCAGCTACACCAACAATTGTTGGTCCGTCTGGTTTCATTGGAGTCTCAGGCGCTTTATTCTTTTTGCAGCCAGCCGAGAAGATTAGCGCAACACCAATGATTAGGAAAAGGATTAAAGGTTTGTGCTTCATTTATACCTCCTTAGTTTAAAATAAAAAAGGAATAGTAAATTGGAGAGTTAAATTGGTACGTTTTAATAATCTCCTGACCGGAGATATTTAACTTGTTGTTCAGCCAATTAAAAACGGCACAATCCGAGCAGTGCGTTTTCGGAACCAAACCAAAGTTCCTATTAAACATAAAATTTGGCACTTTCGGGGTAATCCTAACTTAATTATTTGAAATTGTCAATAGTGACTTTTAAACAATATTTAATCTTTCCATTTGCTTATTAACCATTGGCTATCTTTCATCCTAAACAAGGTGTAGCCACCTTTAAACTTTTTACCGTTAAGGAAAAACCTTATCCTATCTTTTTCGAATTCTAAGGATTCATAATTTCCATTATCTTCAATTTTTACCTTCCCGGTACCATAACCTTCGGTTATTATCCCTTGAAAATCGATATAATCCAAATCATGGTCTTCGACCTGAATTGCTAATCGACGGATTCCTGATTTTTCCGGCAAGCCCTTTGGTACTGCCCAGCTTTTTAACATCCCATCTTTTTCTAATCGGAAATCCCAATGAAGATGAGTAGCCCAATGCTTGTGCAAAACAAAACGTGATTTTTGTTTTCTTTTATGATTATCTTGATTTTTAATCTTAAATTACTTTTATTCTCGAACTTCGCTGCGATAGCGCCGCCACTTTTCGGCAAATTCGGCAAGTTTCTTATCGACCAAATAGTTTACGGTTTCAGGCGGATATTTGCCGTCTTTATTCTTCTCCCCGGCTTTTACTCCAGTCAGAATTTTAATCCCTTCATCAATTGTTTTGACCGCATAGATATGGAATTTTTCTTTATCGATTGCCTCGACGACATCTTTACGCAGCATTAAATCGTCAATGTTCTGAACCGGAATGATTACACTCTGTTTTCCAGTCAACCCTTTTGCTTTACAAACATCAAAGAAACCTTCGATTTTCTGATTGACTCCACCGATTGGTTGGATCTCGCCTTTTTGATTTACCGAACCGGTGACGGCAATATCCTGACGAATCGGCAATTCGGCAAGGCTTGAAAGCAAGGCGTAAACTTCAGTAGAAGAAGCGCTATCGCCTTCTACTCCGCTGTAAGATTGTTCAAAACAGATACTGCCGCTCATTACCAAAGGTTTATCTTGAGCGTATTTATCGCGTAAATAGCCGGTTAAAATTAAAACTCCTTTGTCGTGAATCCGCCCTGAAAGTTGGGCTTCGCGTTCGATATTGATGATACCGGAAGAACCGACCGAAGTCTTAGCCGTGATTCGTGAAGGGCGACCAAAAGAATATTCCCCAGTATCGTATACCGAAAGACCATTTATCTGACCAACCATACTACCCTTGGTATCAATTAAAATCAAACCCTGGTCAATCATTTCCTGAATCTTCTCTTCGATTAAGCGAACTCGTTCAATTCTTTCCTCGATTGCTTTGTCGACATGCTTTTGCGTCACAACTTTCGAATTATCCTTACCCGCCCAATAGCTCGCTTCTTTTAAAACATCGGAGATGATGTTGAATTTAGTGGAAACTTTGTTTTTCCGGCTGGCAATCCTTACGCCGTGTTCAATAACCGAAGCAACCGCTGATTGGTCAAAAGGCTTTAACTTTTCTTTATCGGCGATGGTTTTTATCACCGTGCCGTATTGTTTTAATGCCTGGTCATTCAAATCCATTGTCCAATCAAAATCAGCCCGAACCTTAAAGACCTTGCCGAAGTCTTCGTCGTAAGTGTAGAGCAGAGAATAGGTGAAGGGGTCACCAATCATGATTACTTTTAGTGAAATTTCAATCGGTTCTGGCTTTATCGCGGAAAAAGCCAAAAAACTGTAGGGGTCATAGCTTTGGATTTCCATTGCCCGGTTACGTAGAGTTCTTTTCAAGGCCGACCAGACGCCTGGTTCGATTAAGGCATCTAACGCTTCGATTACTAAATAACCACCATCCGCCCGTAAGAGCGAACCAGCTTTGATTTTCGTAAAATCAGCACGCCACTGTCCACTCCGGTCCCAGACCCGCTCGATGGTACCAAATAGATTTTTATAATTAGGTGAAGTTTCAAATATAACCGGAGCTCCTTTTTCTTGACTGTTATCGACTAATACGTTGACTCGATACTCTAAGAAGGGGTCACCGACGGTCGGTAGAATGGGTAGAGATTTCGCCTCGGGTTTTTCTTGGAAGAGGTGGAGATTATCCAAGATGCTCGTCTCTACTTCATTAAGATATTCGTTAACCTTTTCATTCTTATAATGGTCGCGAATTTCATTAATCCGTTCCGAGACAACCGGTTTTATGATTCCCTGGTCTAATTCGACCAAAGCATCGCGTGCCTGCTTTTCATAATTTCTGATCTCTTTAAAAATCGCTACCAGTTCATCGGTAAGTTCTCGATATTTCTCTTTGATTCGTTCGTGTTCTTCTTTGGTCATTTTACCTTGCTCAACCGCAGCTGCCAAGTCGGCTATTTTTACCGCATTATTCTCTACTACCGGAACCAATTCGGGTCGGGCAAAGGGTGCGGCTTGAATCAGAGTAAAACCTTCCTGGGCAATCTTTTTTTCAAATTCCCGAACTTTAATACTCCCTTTTTCTTTAAAACTTTCGACAATTTCGGTCTTACGTTTTTGATAACGGTCACTTTCAAAAATTATTGGAATATTCTTAACCAGATAGTCAATCAAATTGTCAATATCTCGCTGGAATTGTTTGCCTTTTCCGGCAGGTAAACGTATCAATCTGGGCATATCCGGATTACGAAAATTATTGGTATAACATTTGTCATCCGGTGTCTCTTTGCTTTTCTCGATTTCGTCTAAAAGACATTTGACCGTAGTGGTTCGGCCGGTTCCAACCGGTCCGGTAACAAAGATGTTATAACCAAGACTCTCAATCTCTAATCCCATTCTTAAAGCATTTACTGCCCGGTCTTGTCCAACGATTTTGTCGCAAATACCAAGTTCATCGGTTGTTTTAAAACCCAAAGATTTGGGGTCACAATGCCAGCGCAATTTTTCTTTTGGAACTTTAAATCGTTCAAGCCAACCAATCTTATTATTGTTGTTTTTCGACATTTTCACCTCCGTTTCGAGTTAAATCAAGCCACCAAGACACAGAGGAATTCATTAAAGAAAAATGATTCAACACCGAACACTTCGAAAGGACTGAAAACACCGAACCCAGCACTTATTGATATGAATATTATATCTCCATTATATCTTTCATATTTAAAACCTTACCCTTGTGTCAATAAGTGCTGGGCGGTGCTCTTCAGTGATAAATTCTTTCGGGGATTCAAATTTCTTGGTGCACTCCGTGCCTCCGTGGCTAAATATTTTTTCTGCATCAATTTTATCATAAAACGAAAGTTGACTTTGTCAATAGAGTGGTTAATTAAGAATTGCTTTCGACTTATCGATTTCAGTATTTTTGGGATAATTCGGTGTCACTCAGTGTTTAATCTCTTAATGCTTTCAGTGACTTTCGGAAAATTCGGTGATTAATTTCATTAGTTTATTATTGACAAAAGCTAAGGTCGAATTTATAGTAATATGATTTACCGCATGGAAACTACCGCCAAAGTTATAAATCAGACCCCTCCGTTTAGCGATTTTGCCTCTTTTTATGACCAGTTTATGCACAGATATGTTGATTATCCGGCATGGGTCAAATATATTGAAAAGATTTTTAAAATCTTCAAGGTTAGACCGAAAAAAATTCTCGACTTGGCTTGTGGTACCGGTATCCCAACCATCCTTTTTGCGCAACGAGGCTACAGCATGATTGGTATCGACCGTTCTTTGGCGATGCTTGAAAAATTACGGGAAAAGTCTCAGAACCATAATTATAATATTACGACCGAACTCGCCGATATGCGAGAATTCAGCATCCCGGACAAAGTCGATGCCGTAATTTGTCTTTATGATAGCATTAATTACTTATTAACCGGTGAGGATTTGAAACGATGTTTTCAGTGTGTTAAAAACGTTCTTGACCAAAATGGGTTGTTTGTTTTTGATATGAACACGATTTACGGGCTAACCGCATTCTGGGATAAGCGAGAGACGGTGCGTGAAGTTGGAAACATTCGTTCAATTTGGCGTAATACGAGTGATGAAAAGAGCAATATCTCGACACTGCGTCTGACCTGTTATGTGAAAGACGAGAATCGATACTTTGAAGAGATTCATCAGGAACGCGGTTATGAGCTTGCCTATGTCCAGGAGTTACTTAACAGTTGTGATTTTTCGGATGTCCGATTTTATCAACACAGAACTTTTTCACCACCAAACGAGGTTACAATCCGAGTGATGGTTGTCGCCAGAAGATTGAAATCGTTAAACCGTTAATTTAAAAATAAAGATAATCTTGACACAAACCAATTTGCATGACATCATTTATTATAGACTATGGTCTTAGAAGGAGGTCGGAACTGAATATTCAGTGGATTGAGTCGATAAAACTTGCCAAACCGGTAATGCTTGCGGCTTGGCCTGGGATGGGTAATGTTGCCCTGGGCGCGATTAATT
>JAOUPE010000268.1 GCA_029880025.1 Caldifarciminota bacterium | reverse complement strand
AGCTATAAATAGTATCGCTGATAGAGTTAGACCTAATGTCTTGGCAAAAATCTGAGCCAGAAATGGCAACAAGAGATTAAAAAGCATAACCAGAAAAGCTAAAGGTATGGCAAACCCAACTAAAGGGACAATCAGAAGATTGGCAAAAATATTAATTACCGGCAGTTTAAAGAAATGGTAAACTAAGAATGGACTGACACCGATTTGTGCGGCAATTGATACGGCTAAAGGTGCAAATAGATATTTTCGTGCTAAAACCGATGATTTTATTTTACCCAATATCGTATAGATTTTGTTATAGAAAAATATAATGGCAATCGTGGCAGCAAATGATAACTGAAACCCTATCTCAAATATGGCAGAAGGTGATAGCAAAAGAATAATTATTCCAGCCACAAAAACGCCATTCAAAGGCTCAACCTTTCTTTCTAAGTAGAAACCAAGGCTGGCAAGAAATGTCATTAAGCCGGCTCTTATTGCTGAGGGACGAAATCCGGTAATGCCGACATAGAGGAATATGATTATCCCTAAAATAATTAAAACATACCATTTGCCTCGGCTTAATCCGGCAACCGAAAATAGCAAAATACATATCCCAGCCAAAATTCCGACATGCAATCCAGAAACCGCCAGGATATGAGCAAGACCGGTATCGGCAAAAGCAGTTCTAACGGTCTTGGGCAAATCCTGTTTCTCGCCCAAAAGCATACCCGCCAATAATGCTCGTTGTGGTCCTTTTAAATAAAGATTAATCACTTTGAAAAAGTAACGCCTTAAGGGAAATATTAAATGTTGTGCTATTAGATTACCTTTATTATGAGCGATTATATTTACATTATTCCTTGAGAACTTTATTTTCCCGAGAATTCCTCGTCGGTTATAGTATTTATTCAGGTCAAAAAGATTCGGATTACGTGGAAAGTTGAATGATTCGATTCTTCCCTGATATGATATTAAATCACCATAGCGCAGATTCATTTTTTCTCGACGAGGTTCCATAAATAATTTTCCTGAAATTGGATATTTATGTTCACCGATATAAACATTTTTTAAATCCACTGTGTATCGAGGAACTTTTTCTTTTGCCACCGGCTCATCAACAATCATCCCAATAATTTTAACCGGCTTGTTGTAAAGAGGTTCGATTGAAGAAGGTTTTTGCGCATCATGATTCAACATCGAAGCAAAAATCATTGCCGCATAGAGTGAGTAACCTTTAGTAAACCGGACTAAAGCTATACCAGCCACTATCCCCGCCATGAGATAAATTATGGGAGCCCTAAATTGTTCGGCTAAGATTATGCCGAGAGTTATTGCGATTAATGTTCTTAAAGCAGCATAACGCATCGTAATAAAACTTTGCTGTAGCCGCAACCTTCAGGTTGCGTTTCCTTGGATCGCAGGCTAAAGCCTGCGGCTACCGAATTGTTAAAAAATTTCAATCCGCCCATTTGGTAACCGTAACCTTCAGGTTGCGTTTCTTCCATTCGCAGGCTAAAGCCTGCGGCTACCCAATTGTTAAAAAATTTCAATCCGTCCATTTGGTAGCCGCAACCTTCAGGTTGCGCTCACTTCATTATTACCATGGAATAATTTCATTTAAATTAAAATCTAATGAACCTTTGAAAGGATATAATTTCCAATCGCTGACTAATCTTTTCCTCAACGGATTTTCCAGAATGTAACTTATCTGTTTTCTTAAATCCTCATCCTTTCTGAGAATATGATCATAAAAATCCTTCTGCCATTTTATGCCTGGCACATTTTTCGTTAACCAAAACCCTGTTTTCTGCTTAAATAAAATTACCGCTTTCCATAAATCTGCTTTCTCTGATTTTCCTTCCATAATTAAATGTAAATGATCTGGCATAAATACATATACCCAATTTTTACACTCATACTTCTCTTCGACATCCTTTAGGATCGCTAAAAATCGTTCAACCATTGTTTTGGTGGTAAAAAGCTGCTTCTTCTCTTTAACGCAAAGAGTAAAGGCTACTCTCACTCTGCCTTTATAACAATCTAAGGGCAATCTGTGTCTGCTTTCTCTTATATTATTCAGATAAACCTCGATTCAATTTCTCGCAGGCTAAAGCCTGCGGCTACCGAATTGTTAAAAAATTTCAATCCGCCCATTTGGTAGCCGAAACCTTCAGGTTGCGTTTCTTCCGTTCGCAGGCTAAAGCCTGTGGCTACCTTATCCCTAGATCACAATTGCCGGGAACAACTCAGTTATTTTTTTAATCACCTCTTCCCTATCCTTATATTCAATCCAGATGATTCCAGGCTGGTGTTTGAACCAGGTGAATTGCCGTTTGGCATAAGCCCGGGATTTCTTCTTAGCCACCATTATCGCCAGTTCTAACGAAATTCGCTTCTTTAAATATTGGAATATCTCTCGATAACCAATCGCATTGAAAGCATACAAATTTTCCTCATACCCCCTATCCAGCAAATTCTTCACTTCCTTAACCAAGCCTTGTTCAATCATCATATCAAAACGTTTATCTATCTTTTCATTAAGAATCTTTTTCGGCATAAATAATCCAATATAAAATGGGACATATTTCATTTCCCCCCCACCTTTTTCCTCCCCCGCTTGTGGGGGGTGTCTTATAAGTTCCGATTTGGTTTTACCAGTCAATAAATATATTTCCAAAGCACGGATTATACGCTGTCGGTCATTAGAATGAATCTTTTGAGCTGATTCCGGGTCGACTTCTTTTAATTGCTGATACAATTCGTTCAATGTTTTCTTAGTCAGTTCAGCTCTTAATTCCAGGTCAGTTTTGGGTGCTTTAAAGAATGGTTGAAATAACGCTTTAAGATAAAGCCCAGAACCGCCAACCAGAATGAATTTTTTCTCTTGTTGTCTTAAATCTTTAATTACTTTACTAACATCACGAACAAAATCCGCCGCACTATAAGGCACATCCGGTTTAACCACATCCAGCATATGAAACCTAACTTTTTGTCTTAATTCTTTACTCGGCTTGGCAGTTCCGATATCTAAATATTTATAGACCTGGCGCGAATCAGCCGAGATGATTTCGAGATTATACTTTTGGGCAAGTTCGACTGCGATTTCGGTCTTACCGATTCCGGTTGGACCAACTATGGTTGGAATTTGTATTGGCATTTTGA
>JAOUPE010000267.1 GCA_029880025.1 Caldifarciminota bacterium | reverse complement strand
CCCAAAAGAACACCTAAGGTTAAAAAGGAGTTGCCTAAATACAATGGATTTCGAATGAAACGATAAGGACCATTAGTAATTAATGATGTTACTCTCAATTCTTTACTTCTTGATTCTTTTCCAATATAACCAGAAGCCCAAAAACGAAGAATTAAGCCAATTATGGTAAAAGGTAAACCAATGGCAATCATTAACCAACCTGGTCGAGAAAAATACCAGACAATCCAGAAGGCGATAAATCCAATGACCCCGCGCCATTGATAAAGAATAGTGCCAAATCTAACCATTAGTTTATCGATACTAAAGACCAGATGCCAAAAGTCAACCATGAGTTCTAAAACACAATCAAACCAGTATTGACTTTTCATACCTGACAAGTAAAATGCATTCAGGTGATTAAGAAATCTTATGCCTTTTAAGATACTAAAAATACGAAAGAAACAGAACGATTCGAAAATATTAACATTATTTAAGATTAGGAGGAAATAATGCCAGTACCAAAACGGCGACATTCAAAATCAAGAAGTCGAAAAAGAAGAACTCATTGGAAGCTAACGATACCCAATATTGTTGAATGCCCGCATTGCCATCAACCAAAATTACCGCATCGGGTATGCCCGAACTGTGGTTATTATGCCGGTAAAGAAATCATCGTGGTTGAAAAGGAAAAGAAACGGTGAAGATTGCCCTTGATGCCATGGGCAGTGATAATGCACCTTCGGTTGAATTGGAAGGCATGCTTCTGGCATTAGAGGAGAATTCTAATTTAAGTGTTGTAGTGGTGGGTCAAGAAGAACTCCTGCGCGGCGCTAATGCCCGATTTTCCGACCGGATAGAATTCCTGTCAACACCTGATGTCGTAACAATGCATGAATTACCAGTTGACGCATTAAGAAATAAACGTAACTCTTCGATTTCGAAAGCAATTGAATTGCTCAAGGACAATAAAGTCGACGGGGTAGTGAGTGCCGGAAACACCGGAGCGGTGATGGCTTTTGCCCTATCGATTCTTGAGAGCATCCCCGGGGTTCATCGCCCAACCTTAGCCACATTTTTCCCGACAATCAAAGGAACTTCCTTGGTTTTAGATGTCGGTGCCAATGTCGATACCAAACCGATTCATCTTCTCCAATTCGCAATTATGGGTTCGACCGTGGCGAGCCACATCTTAAAAAAAGCTAACCCAAAGATTGGTCTGTTAAATATCGGCAAAGAATCACAAAAAGGGAATGAATTAACCCAATCTACTTATAAACTTTTGGAAACGAGCGGACTAAATTTTCTGGGTAATCTGGAGGCAAATGACCTTTTCAAAGGTTCGGCTGATGTCATCGTTTGTGACGGATTTGTGGGCAATGTGATACTAAAGTTCGGCGAAGGCGTATTCGAAGTCATTTCCGATACACTCTGGGAATATTTACATTCGGAGACCAAATACCGCATGCGCCGCTGGCTTTCTAAACCAGTGCTTACCGAATTCATCAGCCGGATGGATTATGAGGAACAAGGCGGCGGGATGCTGCTGGGTATTCCTGGCACAATAATCTGTGCTCATGGTCGGTCCAGCCCCAGGGCAATCAAGAATGCGATAAATACTGCAATGTTCTATGCTCAAGAACAGATTGCTTTTCACATCCAGGAAAAATTCGCCCAGCTTTCTAAAGTATGACTAAAGTAAAAAACTGGCTAATCGTTTTAAGTCTAATCTTATCCACAACCCTAATCATCCTATCCTGCGACCGCTCTTCAGTTGGGTTCGACCAGTTAGACCGCGAATTAGCCGAACCGGTCCCAATCATACTCAAACCAACCGCGGCTGCTTCCTATGGACGCTATATCGCAAATGGTTTTAGTTCAAATTTAATCCTTGGTAAAAACCCTCAATATGAATCAAGGGTTCTACTCAAATTCAATTTACCTGATTCGGCACTCGAACAGGTAACCGAAGTAAAACTTATTATCTATACCAGGCGTCAAGCCAATTTAAACTTTAATGTTTATAGAATATTAGAGGAATGGAATCCATTTGCCGCAACCTGGTATCGACCTGACTCGTTATTCTACTGGTTCTCGCCCGGAGGTTATTTTTCTGAAGCGAGCATTGGCAGCGGGCAGATTACCGAAGAAAGCACGGTCGTAATCATTAATGACGTTATCAGTCTGGTTCGCAATAGTTATGGTTTAATCTTAATTCCTCAAGACACCGGATTCGGTCTTTTTTATTCCAACGAGACCGGCAACCGACCTAAGTTAATCTTCAAATATTCAGCTGACGAGCGTAAATTCGACTGTCTTGGTGACGCCTCAATCATCGATTCACTTGATTTAACGATGGGAAGATATGACCTTTGGATTGGTTCGGGCTATGCTTTCCGCACCTATTTAAAATTCGAAACCGATACCTTCCCGGAACAGGCAACCATCACATCAGCCGAATTGGTCCTCCATCCTGATTTATCATTTTTAATAAGTGATACAGTGGAAATCGGCATCCATAAATTTTTAGAACCGTATGAAGTAAGAGCTAAATTTAGTCCTAATATTTCTGCTAAGGCTCGATTTACCGATTCTGATTCAATCATCCGGTTTGATATGAGAAGCCTTATCCAGTTTTGGAATCTACATCCGGATTCTAATTTTGGTTTTTTGATAACCGCCTATCCAGAATATTCTGATATTTTTCGAATCGAACTGAAAAATGCCGGAACAGAAAGACCATATCTGAATGCCTTCTATATCCTGCCGCCAATAGGAAAGTTTTAGAAGATTATGAAAAGATTATTAGTTCTCTTTTTCGGATTCACCGCTTTTACTCACTTATCGGCTCAATCCTTCTTTGCCATGGGTGGATTGGGTGAAGAAATCATTACTTTTGATGCTCGGTCCGGTTCATTAGGTGGTATCAGTGCACTCTCTTATCAGAATCCGAGTTATCCATTAATTAGACAGAATACAATTCTTGAGGCAGCGATTATTGGAAGTGGTGTGTATGGTAAAGATACGGATAAGCGCCGTTTTATTGCCGGTGTCCGTCCCAATTATCTTAAAGGAATATTTGGCTTGCCGCTCGGCTTCGGTATCGGTTTAGGACTTGCCGAGCGCTTTAATCAGAATTTCGATATTTTTTCCGACAGTCAAGCCGGTTACCAGC
>JAOUPE010000266.1 GCA_029880025.1 Caldifarciminota bacterium | reverse complement strand
AAGTGAGGGTGATTTTTCGCTTGTGTCTTGTACTTTTTCCTTATTCCATTTTCGCCATCTTCTTCGTTACGAAGAATTCACCATTCAATTTTTCTGATGGCTACAAGTAACTAATGAACTCCTCAACGGTCAATTCAATTTGATTAAGAATTGATTTGAGGGTCTTTGGTGCTAAAGTTTTACCAGCGTGAACCGAAACAGATACCAGGCGGTCTTTTTCTTTGTGATAGAGATAGAAATGGCTTCCTCAAGTGCGGATGTGAGAGAGTCCGGCGCGCAAAAGAGCCTTTACCGCTTCCTTACCGGTTATACGGGGAAGCTTACTCACAAGCTAATTTTTTCTAATTTCACGGGAATTTCCAGAGGAATCGGTTTACCTAAGTCTTGCAGAGTTTCAATAAAACCGACAATAGCTTCTTGGGCGTTGGCTACCGCTTCTTCCCAAGTATCCCCTTGAGTGATACAACCAGGCAAAGAAGGAACAGTAACCGTATAACCCCCATCCTCATTTTTCTCTAAATTTATCAAGTACTTAAGTTCCATATAAAAGTTTAAACTAAACAAGAACAAAAGTCAACTTTTTATAAGACCGGCGGGATTTCTCTCCGCCCATTCTTATCCTGTCATTCTGAGCGAAGCGCAACTCGGAGAGTCCACGAAACAAAGTGAAGCGAAGAATCTCTCTTATCTTAAAATTATTATTTCCTTTGTTTCCGGTTTTCCGTTTAACCGATAACAGAGAAAATAAATACCGGAAGGAAGTCTTTTACCTTTATTATCTTTTTCGTCCCAGATAAATTCGCACACTCCTTTTGTCATTCCGAGCGAAGCGAGGAATCCCTTTGAGAAAGACTTTACCAATTCACCGGAAAGATTATATATCGTAAGGTTTAAATCCTGTTTACCTGGATTTCTTATCTGGAATCTAACACCTGATTTTGATGGATTAGGGTTAATCTCAAGACTAAAAGATCGGTCAATATTGAGCTGAGTATCACTTATTCCACTCGGTTGGATTGTAAATAACGCATCTGATTCATCGTATTGCCAACCTGGACCATAAGCGATGATTTTGACTCGACAGGATTCAGATGGGGTATTGGGAATAATCCAGATATAAGTGCTTTCAGTTGGAGGAATCGAATTTTGTATTGGTAGATAGGTTTGACCATTATCTATGGTGTAGGACAATGAAAAAGAATCGCATCTTGGCGGGGTAAATTTCCGCCATTTGGTTAAGACACTGTCACCGGGCAGATAACTTTGTCCACCATTCGGTCTTATCAATCGCACTGCTTCGATTTCAAAAAGCCAGGTATCGTCCCAGCCGGTTATTACGATTTCATTATAGACGTTTTGGTTCATATCATAGATATTCACTTGAGAACAAGAAACATAAGGATGGGTCCATTCCCAGAGTCGTTGGAACTGGTTATTTCCGGTTGCCTTGTAGATAAAGACTTTAGAGCCAATAGACCAGACGAGTTCTTCAATTCCGTCACCATCAATATCACCGCATTTACTTCTCGCTGACCAATTCCAAGGAGCACGAAAGACATCAATAAAGGTTCTTTCATAAGTATTATTACCTGTCGTCTCCCACATATAGAGATAGTAGTCAAATGTCGAGCCTCCAACATTTTGGGCAAAGCAAATAAGAAACTCAGGTTTTCCATCACCATCTAAATCTTTACCAGAAAAGATATCATACCCATTAGGACGCCGAACTGTGTCAACAAAAACCAACTCATAGGAGTCAGGTGCAGTATTTTCATAAACATAAGTTCTGCCTAAACTTGCAGGATTTGCACTCACGAATTCTTTTCTTTCGTCTAAATCAAAATCGCCGTAAGTAAAACTATAACCCGTTTGAAATCGACTCCAAACAACCACATTACTATCATTGGCAACATTTTCAAAAATATAGGTATAACCTGTCTGTTCTGATGTAAAACTTATCTCTTCTTTGTCATCTTGGTCTAAGTCTCCGGTATAATAAAAACTCGCAGCCTCAGCTCCATTGGAAGAATATCTTTGATACCAGGATAAAGATTCAGGAAAAGAAGCTGAATCAGGACTTTCTTGCATCGAAACGAGTTTATGAAAAGATTCGCTGTAATAATACTCCGTATTTCTTCCTGCCAAATCCGCAAAACTATCCTTATCAATATCTCCAATATCATATGGTGCAAAGTTCCCAACTAATATACCACCAGGTGGTGGCGGTAGTCCTCCAACCGCAAACCAGACAAGTTCGTAACGATTAGTTGGATGATATTCCCAAACCTGAAGTGAGATGTAACCTTGGTCATTATTATTAAATATCAATTCATTTAATTCATCATTATCGGTATCTCCACAAAGAATATACCCGACATAATCCGCCCCAGCATGAATGCCGGCAACTTCTTTCAAATAATATTGAGAATAAGCTGTAGCGACTATAAGAATAAAGAGAAAAATAAACAAATTTCTCATCATTTTAATTTAGTTTCAGTATCTTTTAATAAAGTAAAATTTACCGGTTGATACCATTCATAATAAGGTCTTAATACCCATCTTTTTCGTCGCCATTTCTCTTTAATTTTTCCTAATTCATCAAGACTATGCCATTCAATGAATACAGTATCTGCAAGGGTTTCAACAAATATGTCAGAAGCATGTTCGGTTTGAGACATTGGGGTTGAGATTTTGACTTTTGAAGACCATTGAGTATTAATCTTGTTCTTAAGGGAATTTTTTGTTATCGGTTCAAGGTTAGTCTTATAATAAACTCCACCTCGCTTACACCAAACGATATGAAGATAACCACCCGATGAAATTGCCATCGAAGGCGAAGCAACATCACCATTATCAATTACTAACAGGTCAGACCATTTGCTTCCTGTTTTATACTGGAAATAAAGAGTGTCCTGATTAACAAATGCCCGATAATAAAGTCCTCTTGTTCCTTTCACTTCTACTGTATCCGAAAACGATAGAGAAAAACTAAGGATAGTAAATAAAAGGACATATAACATATCCATTACCTCTTATATAAGAGCATAACTTTCTTTCTTGAACTGTCAAGAACTGTAATATTATCTATACACCCATTCAGTTATGATATTGGTTTATGATAAAATTTCTTTGGAATGGTTTAAGGGATTACTT
>JAOUPE010000264.1 GCA_029880025.1 Caldifarciminota bacterium | reverse complement strand
CCTGAGGCGGAAAAATCACTGAGCGAACTGAAAACACTGAAAAATATTCGGTATCCTTCGGAGAATTCGGTGCGTTTCAGTGTTAAATCTCCTTTCCAATTTTTCATCACCTACCTGAAAATAGGTGCTGGGTGAAATCGGGATCGAATTTCCATCTAAACAGAAAGAAGAAATAGATTTTGACCGATTGAAAAAACAGATTGCAAATAAAGTCTTACCTCTACTTATTAAGACTCAGATAGAAGAAAAAGAGATACCATCTTATCAGAAATTTGCCTTAGAATATTTTAAATATTTAGCGATGCTCAATAAGCCGGGAATGAAGATGGTTACTGAGAAATGGCAAAGAGCCGGATTGAAGTTACATATCATCTCTGGCATTAAAAAGACTATCAATTCAGTTCTTAGAGGAGAGATAAAACGAATCGAGTCGAAAAAACCGTTACCAACCGAGAAACAAGAGAAGATGGCGATTGGTTTTACCAGGTATCGGATAAAGATTGAACGAATCGAAGCAGAAGTTCACAAGATTTTATGTGATTTAGCAGTTCAATCCGCCTTAGGCGGATTTACATTATATAAAGACTTTGCCCGTGAATGTTATCGGGTACTAAAACGATATTATGGCAAAGATTCTTTAGAGCAGAAACTTATTGAAATCATAAGACGTTGGGTTAAAGAGGGATTAAAAGAAGATGTTTTGTTGAAAGTAAAGGATGTTACGATTAAGGTATTTGAAGGTAAATAATTATAAGTCGTAGATAATCAATATTTACTCAGTATTTTACTGAGGGTGACAAATTCAGCTAAGGTTAAAGTTTCAGCCCGACGGGTCATATCAATAACCGATTTTATCTTTCCAGTCTAAGAAGAAGGTTAGATATTAAGTTCTGTTTTTAACTTTTTTTGCATGAAATTATGGAGGTTATCACAAGACCCAGACCTATTCCTATTAATATAGATGCAACAAATAATAAGGGTGATGTCCGAAGGAAAATGAATCCAACACCAATACCTATAAGTGTTGTTCCACCAATTGCCCATGAGCTCTTATCGTCTTTTTTATTTGTCTGATTCATTTTATTTTCCTCCTTTTATTTATTATTATGTTCCAAAGTTATTACTACATTTCCCTTTTTGTGTCCTTTATCAACATACCGGTGAGCCTCAGCAGTCTGTTCTAACGGATAGTGCGGTTTATGATCGATTCTATCTTCACTGCCTCAATGCTTTATCCATTCAAGATAGTATCATTTGTTGGTAATTCCAGATTGAGTATATTCATCGTACACAGGAGTACACAAATAAGTCTTATATTCAGCATACTTGGATGCTTTTAGTTCTTCTTCGTGGAATTTCTCAATCTCCTTAATAGCTTCCATGCTGGGCCATTCTTCAACCCCAATAAATTGCCACTCTTTGTCTGACCAACTGCAATCAAGCATGAAATGTAGTTTGTAACCGAGTTCTTCCATTTTCTCGCGATCTTTACGCATGAACTCTTTTTGTTCCTCTTCAGATAGCGCATGAAATGCTGGCTTGATTTTGGCAAACATCAATCGGATGATGCGTTTTTGCTCAGCCATCTTATCACCTCCTTTATTATATTTTTTGGCATTTAAGTCTTACTTGGATCTTCTGGAATAGTTTCTTTACTTTTTCTGTGTATTCGATAGTACCAAGCAAGTTAAATGACTTCTAGATCCATTTAATCTTGGGTTCTTTCTTCTTCGGTCTTATGCTAGCTAGCGTACTTGGTTCATCCTTTGGATAGCCAAGCACGATAGGCCCGTATATTCGTTCATCATCCGTTAACTCGAGGGCTTGTACGACTTCAGCATTGCCTTTAACCATTGCACCGAATCCCACATAACAACTTCCCAGACCGAGAGAGGTTGCGGCAATCATGATGTTCTCGCAGGCAAGCGCGCAACTCACTGCGTAACCGGCTGGACCTATGACAAAGAGGATGACCGGTGCAGAATAGTAAACCATGTCTTTGGGTTCGGGCATCGCCTCATACTGCATCATTACTTGCTCGTAGATTTCAGGATGAGTCTCCTTCATACTTTCAGTCATGTTTTTCCAGAACGGATACGTGGTCTGAATGAGTTTTTGCTTGAACTCTGAGTTCTCGACAACAACAAACCGCCAAGGCTGAAAAAGAAATTCCTTGCTTCCTTTTTCCTGCCTTCCCCTTGAAGGTGCCTGATTGCCAGCCTCGATGATTGTATTAATGATATCCCTCGGAATTGGTTTTGGTTCATAGGACCTGATAGACATCCTGTTGTTTATGGCTTCAATTACTGGGTTCATTACCTTGTTTTTTTCTGATGACATATGACATTACCTCTTTCTACATTATTATTCTATTTACCTTTTTTTGACATTCAAGCTTTGGGTTTCATCTTCTTTTGCAAGTTCTGAGCAAACTCTTCCGCATCTATGAGGTCTTCAGCATTAGGTCTACCCTTGTTCATTCCCCCAAATAGTTTAAGAAACTTATTAGTGTTAAAACCTGCACAATTAAATTCGCCGACAATCATGTAACCTTTAGATTGCAGTTTTTCCCTAAGCGGCGTGTGAAATTCACGCGCGTTCGTGAACACGCGCGAATCGACGCGAATTCCACTGGTTGAGAAAATGAATGCTTTCCGGTTGGTGACTTTGGGTAGTTTATCGGCAAGGTCAAGCAGAACTTTATGGTGTTTGTATTCATATATCCCTGAGCCAAAGCCTATTAGACTATAATCTTGAAGCTCTTCAGGGTTTATTTGCTGTGGCGTTTTTATTTGTGCATCAAGAATTTTTGCGAAGACGTTAGCGATTTTCTCAGTATTCTTGTGATGATAAGAAAACAAAATCAATAGAGATTTCATTGGCAACACGTTCGCGCTTTGTTATGTTTTGTTATTATGTCCCCACAGTTATTACTACATTTCCCTTTTTGTGTCCTTTGTCGACATAGCTGTGAGCCTCGGCAATCTGTTCCAACGGATAGCGCCTATCTATGACTGCTTTTATCTTCCCTGCCTCAATAAGCTCTTTGATGAAAAGTAAATTTTCTTTTCTCTCGCATGCTAACCCACCCCCAAATATTACTTTCTTGCTGCCTATCACTGAAGTCCATAGCATTTGAATCAACTCTTTCAGACCACCG
>JAOUPE010000265.1 GCA_029880025.1 Caldifarciminota bacterium | reverse complement strand
CTGGGCAGCTATATTTCAGCTATTCATTATGATAGGTGTAATAATTTGCTTGATTCGTTACTTCAAAAAAACCTTTTATTTATTGATACCGATAATTTATTTCACTCTTGCTACCGGTCCAGTTAGTGATGCCCGGTTGCGGGTACCAATCGAACCTTTACTAATAATTCTCGCTACAATTGGCTATTTTTCTCAAAAACATAGCGAATTGAAACCACAGGTGCTACTCGCAGAGTCCACCGAATGAGGAAGAAATAAAACCACAGATGAAAACAGATAAACACAGAAGGAAGGACAGATTGAAAGAAAAGTCCTCACTTCATGAGGTGAACACAGATGGACACAGAAAAGAAAATAGGTAATTTAAACAGTGTTAACCTGTGTTTATCTGTGGTAAATAAATATTCTGGTGATAATCTTGTGTTAATCTCGTGGTTTGTATTTATTTGTGGTTATGTCTGGATTTAGATTCAAGTTGATGAAAGGAGAATAATGATATTTCTAATTTCTATTCTATGGGTTGTAATATTATTTTTAGTAGTTGTCTTAGTAAAACATAAATATAAGGTTTAGAATCTATATCGTTTGGTAGAAAAACGAAAATCAGAGGTTTATCGAAAATATGGGCTTGCAACCAAGCAATCCCCCACTGTTAAATTCGATTTTTTCTTCCGAAAGGTATTAAGTGGACTTTGTCTGCTTGTAGCCGACCCGTTACCCCACACCTTAGCTCGACCCTTAGGCTACCCCAGAGGCTAACCATTAGCCTATACCCTAGCCTACCCCTTAGCCAATCCCCTATGCTACCTTCTAACCTATCCCTTATGCTACCTGGTAGCCAACCCCTAAACCTACTCCCCGTGCTACCCAGATGGCTACCGAATGAGCTAGTTAGTAAGCTACCCCCTCCGCTATCCTGTAGGCTAGTCCCTAAGCCGCTCCCTATACCGTATGGGAGGTAGCATAGGGCTAGGGTAGGGCTAGCCCCTATATATTGTGTCTTGACATCTCATAACTACTATATATGGTGTGTGACACATAAATCAGTGTCCTGAAAATACCAAATAAATCAACTTTCATCTTGATAATCAATGAGTTATGAAAAAGACTTCTTATTCTATTTGCTTTTAACTACCTTACCGATTGCCAAGTCTTTGTCAAAACAAAGCTTATAAAAATAGACACCAGCAGCAACTGGTGAACCAGCAAGATTTCGACCATCCCAGTTAATTGACTGTGATTGTCCAGAAAGGTTTCCTTTATAGACCATTCTGCCGCTTACATCAAATATTTCAAGCGAAACTCCATTTGATTTCGGATAGGAGAAAATTAATTGATTACGAAATGGATTAGGTGTTGCTTCAATCTTGAATTTTGAAATAAGATTAGAAGTGAGTTCTTGGATTCCTGGTCGCTGAATCTTGTAATAGTCGAAGTAAAGCAACAATGGTTCAGGATAAGAACTTTCATCTTGATAAATCATACCAATAATTACCGAATCTCTAACTATTGGTGCATTATGAGCAAATTCAAGAAAATACTCTTCAATCGAATCACCATTGAATGTACACCTTCCATAATCAAGCCAGGTATCCTGATTAGCCGGTCGGACAAATAATCCACAATCACACACCGTATCTCCTGGGATAACGAGATATCCCTGATAACCGATATAAGCATTTCCATCATCATCCGAAGCAACGGTTGGATAACGAGCATGGGTTTGGGGGACGGTCGAATCTCCACCAACAAGTTTTGTTCCTTTAAATCGCCAGTTTCCTGGTCCACCCGAATCCGGACGATAGACCCAGATTTCACCATAATCATAGATTCCTCGGCTAAATTTGATTGTCGCTACTGGCGTATCTCGAACAACTTCACAGTCATAACAATGGCGCCAACTTGTCACTGCCGACATATTGGGATAAGGCGGATTATCTTGCCAGATAAGTTGTGGTTGAGTCCAGGTTAAGCCATAATCAAAGGACTCGCAGAAATAGGACCAATAACGGTCAAAACCTGGTTCGTATCGGTTCCATAAGAAGAACATATATCCATCGCTACCAAAACGGAAATGTGGACCTCCATTCCAATCTAAAGGACCCGGCACGAAAACTCTTCCTGTATCCCAAGTTTCCCCATAATCAGTTGAACGCCAGATGTAGCAATTATAAGTAGTACGAAATGTACCCATATTAGTTGCGGTAATTATGACAAAGCTATCATTAACTCCAATGCAAGGTATCCAGACATCTCGTTCTTCACTGTTGGGCAGTTGTAAAGCTGCGGTAATCATGCCGTCTGGATACGACACATCTTTAGAGTAAAAGGCTGGACTCGGGCGGTAATTTCCTCCATGTCGTACTGCTTGATGCCAGGCAAAATGGACTCTTAAATCTAATGTGTCGGACCAGTTTTGTTCCGCATCCAGTCCGGGGTAAACTCTTCGAGCATCAGAGGTGCTTATCGGTCCATAACGAATCCAGGTATTTCCTAAATCGGTGGAATATGCCACAAAGACACGATGTATGTTTTCTGGGTTGCCGCTGGACCTGCCATAGATTACTGCTATATTTTGCCCATCTTCAGCAAAAATAATATTCTTCCCTTCGGTGCCCATAGTTGAACTCGGATCAGGTATCGTATCAATAATTCTTGGTTCTGGATGGTCTGACAAAATCGGTTTGGAATTTTTTAGAAAATTGGCTTTAAATACATTTGGTGCTTCGGTCTCAACAATACCGACCGCTTCAACTTTTGGGGCTCGGGCAACGTCAATTGCTAAACCAAAGCTAATCGCTAAAATGACTAAAACGGAGTATTTCATAAAGCCTCCTTTGGGCATAAAACAAAGCCCATAAAAACTCCATTTGAACCATTATCATAAGAAAGGGTATTATGTCAATATAAAAAAAGAAATTTAACTATTTAACTTCGGTTTTTAAAAAGTCTCTTTTATGAAATTTAAAAGATAATTACCATTCAATCTTTTCTGGCATGAAACGGAACGATAATGAAACACGTTCTGAATCGCCTAAAAAGCCATAGGAAAAATAGACCGCATCAAGAACCAAATCGATGGTTGATGCAATCTGGTATTCATAACCAAGACCAAAGGAAAATCCACTCCAAATTCCTAAGTGATAACCAGTCTGGTACC
>JAOUPE010000263.1 GCA_029880025.1 Caldifarciminota bacterium | reverse complement strand
CTCCAACAAAAAATATGGTTCAGGATGACCTTTCTTTATCGCCTTGTCCATTATTGCCAGTTCAACCAGACATTTGTTCAAACTCTTTTTGGTCCAACGTTCCGCGCATCTCATCAAACCGCTCAATCTTAGTGAGCGCTCTCTTAGTCCAAACTCTTTTGCGACCTGAGTTTTGTTACGTTTCAAATCCAAGATTCTTAATAGCCGAAAAAGTTCGTTACCGGTCCAGCCGATTATTTTAACCGGTTCTTCGCCCCATTCGCTTAAATAGAGCAAGACCTTCAACGCTTTTTCTAAATCCTGTTCGCCAATTGCTCGGGTTAATTCATTCAATTGATAGTCACGGGCTTTGGCAGTAGCGGTTTTTATCGTTTCTTCGGTGATTCTTTTACCGGGACCGACCAGCAGGCTAATTTTTTCCAATTCTTCTTTCAAAACATCTGAGGATTCGCCGGCAATTTCCAGTAGCATTTCGATTGCATCATTGGTTATAAACATACCATTCTGCAAAGCCCATTTTCGAATGCGTTCTTTCAAATCATTGATAAATGGTTTAAAGAAATTATAGATGGCAAATTGACCTTTAAATTTTTTTACCAAATCAGCGAAATCCTTTTCCCATTCGGTTGCCAAAACCACACAGCTAAAATCTCTTGGCTTTGCTACTCCGGTCAATAATTCGGTCCGGTTATGAGTCGAAAGTCTTAGAATATCTTTTATTATAATCAAACGTTTGGCTGAGGCGGCGGGCGGGGTAAAGACTTTTGCCAGAATATTTTCAACCTCGATATCACCACAATGCAGGTTGTCAAAATCGAATGGTTCAAATCCCGGGGTTAATAAAAATTCTTTTAACAGGCTGAGTATTTCATCAATTATGAAATTCTCATTAGCAAAAATGATATAGGTCGGGGCGATTTTACCCGCGGTTATTTCATCTTCTAAATGCTGTAACAACTGAGACGGTGATTTTATTGCGTTTGATTCGGTCGATTTCACTTTTGAATATTGTTTTTTTTCATTCAGGTATCATAATTGAGAACTGGTCGATTGTCAATGCTCTTAACTTGCTGATTTACTCGCTTCTTAGATTACATGGTTAAAGCTTGTTGAAGAGGATAATATCAATGGATAAATATGAAATTATTTCCTATTCAGGTTGATAAATCAAAGAGGGGGCAGAAATTCTGTCCCCTCTTTAAATTAACTAAATGAAATTGGCTAAATCATTAACGCATTAAGACTAGTTTTTTGGTGGATTTGTAATCCGTAGTTTTTATCGTATAGAAATAAATACCAGACATCACATCGACCCCTCGGTCATCTCTACCATCCCAGTTTATTGTATGGGTTCCAATGTCATAAGGTTCCTCGACTAAATTACGAATCAGTCTGCCGATTGCATCGTAGATATTAATTGAAACCACTCCCTTTTTCGCTAATGAGAATGAAATTTTTGCATTACCTTTTGCTGCTGGATTAGGGCGTGCAGAATAAAGGACGGTTGCTAATGGTCTGGAATTCTTTATATCTTCCTCAACTCCGACTCGGGTCGAGTAGAAAAGAATTGTTGTCGAATCTTCAAGGATGTGATTTAGTGGGTCGCCGTTATAAACATATTGCTGATAGTAGCCGTTAGCACCAGTTCCGCCTTGAATTCCGATTGTATTAGAAGTTAGATCACCATTGACATCCAGATAGTTAAACCTTATCTCCCCAGTTTCATAGAGCACTATCTGAAAGGTCTGGAGTTCGGAAGTGCCCCAACGAGGGACATTAACCCAGGTATAGGCAACATAGGATTGGTCAGTGCCGGTCTTTTCATAGACTGCACCCTGGGTCTCCAAATTTAAATCATCCCAGAACGGTGCAATCAGGTTCTGAATTATGGAATAAGGCAATGCCGCATTGTTATAAGACGTTAGGATAGTGGGCCATTGTAAAAAACCATTTGTTACAACATTAACCTGATTTAGATTCGGACTATCAGAGTAATAACTTAAGTCAAACGGAAGCGTCCTTGTTAAATAACCATCATCTTCATCCGGTATCCAGCCGCTAAGCTGCGTCCCGCCGGTATAATCAATCCAGGAAAATGTGACCGTATCGCCTTCTTGGGTAGATTCGTAGACATAACCAAAACTATCAGGCAGACTGCCAATGCGGGCAAAGGCAACCGCTTTTGCCGTGTCATTAGTCGGGTCATCATCACCCGCCAAGGTCGTGTAACAGACCGTGCGATAAAAACTGTCTGCCACTGGTGTGAATTGACCGAAAACTACTGCCAAAGAATCGCCTGAACCTAATGAAACAGTAGTATCCTTTAATAGCATCACTCTGCCAGTAATAGTATCTTTAACAACAAGTGTTGCTGGCACATCTTTTGGGTCACCACTGAAATTCTTAATCATCGCTTCCGCATCGGCTGGAAAAGCTGGTATAACCTTACCTTTGGGTCGGATGACTTTGGAAACACCGGCATCAGGAGTTGTTCGAGCTATGACGCTGGCTGTATCATTTAACGGATTCTCATCACCGACTAAACTTGTAGAAAACAAAACATCATAAATTAGGTTCGAATCGCCAATGAAAGTGCCAAACAAGACCGACTGTTCTTCTGCGGCATTAAGGGTCAGAGTTGTGTCTTTAAAGAAAACAGTGTCGTTGTTTTGAGTAACCAAAGCAGATGCCGGAAAAGTTTCCTGATTTAATCCGAAATTTTTAATTGCTGCTTCGACATTGACTGGAATCATCGAAGGAATACGTTGACCTGGGCTGACAATGCTTTGAACCCCAACATCACGATTTTGCTGATGCATCGCCTTAGAAAAGAAAATATCAGGATTACCCGGTGCGGTTCGGGCATCACACCATAAGGCATAGACATAATAGTTATCGGCTGCACAAGCAGTGTAGTCACCAATAAAAGTGCTGGCATAAACCGCAGTATCAGAGGCACGATAGTTAGAACTCCAGGTATTGCCCAAATCAGTCGAATAGGCATAATACTGAGCCAGTCTGCCCCCTTCTTCTCGGGTATCATGCCAGACCACATGGATTCTATCATAAGGGTCAACTGCCATCCAGGGATAGAACTGCTTGGTTGTATCACCTGACGGCGTATCATTAACCTTGACCGGGGTTGACCAGGTTTCGCCTTGGTT
>JAOUPE010000262.1 GCA_029880025.1 Caldifarciminota bacterium | reverse complement strand
GTGCGTAAGGCACCACCATACTTATAACGGAGATTGGGCGAAATCTCTCTGCCGCCATAAATGATTAAAGGATGACCGACTTTAATAAATCCATGGTCAGAACTGATTGTAATCTCACAGTCGCGTCGGCTCAGTTGCTTCAATATTTTATAGATTTGAGAACCAGAAAACCAGAGTCGAGTTAAACCGAGTAAGCTGTACTCATTATTTGCGATTTCTTCAAGCAATCGGCTGGTCTTGATGGAATGAATCAACAGGTCTAAGAAATTGACGACCAGTACCGAAAGCCGATTGTCCTGAGATAAAAAGGCGGAGGCATTTTCCGCTATTTCTTCATTGCGAGCAGTCTTTAAAAATACTGACTTTGCCTGAAAATTATGACGTGCTAATTGACTCGCCAAAAGTTCGGGTTCGAAACGATTCTGACCGGTTTCATCATGGACCCAATACTGGGGATATTTCCGTAAAATTTCTAAGGGCAAAAGTCCGGAAAATATTGCATTGCGCGAATAAGGTGTCGCCGAAGGTAAGAGTGAATAATAATATTTAGTCTCAATCTCAAACAACTCTCTTAACAAAGGCACCAGAATAAACCACTGGTCTATTCGCATCGAATCAAAGATGAATAAATAGTGCGGTTTTTTATTAAGCCGCGGTAAGACGAATTGCTCAAAGAAGTTATGAGAAAGGATTGGCGGATTCTTGCCTTTCAGCCAGTCCCGATAGACTTCGGTGATATAACGACTGAAGACCAAATTGTTATCCCGCCGGGTTTGCTCATAACTTTCCTTAATCGCATCGTCACCAAACCTTTGTAACAGATTGCTCCAGCGTAAAGAATTGATATAATAATTTATCCAATCCTGAGCATTGAAATTTATGGTCTGAGTCTGAGCAATGGTTGTGGCATATTCTTGGGCAATGTTATTGGAAATTATTTTCTTCTTTTCCAAAAGCCGCTTGAGAACAGCCGTAATCTGAATCGGAGTGAACGGCTTAACCACAAAATCATCCACCATCTTGGCATACGCTTCGTTCATCAGTGCCTCTTCTTCTGATTTAGTTACCATTGCCACTAAAATATGCGGGTCGATTTCTTTTAATTTTTTTAGAACGGCTAAACCATCCATCCCACTCATAATTTCATCCAATAGCACCAGGTCAAAATCCTTGGCCCGAACCAGTTCCAGACCATCTGGTCCATTGGTTGCGGTCTCGACCTCATAACCTCGGTCGTTGAGAGTATAGACATAGGGTCGCAAGAGGTCAATTTCATCATCAATCCAAAGAATCCGCATCGTCTTTTTCATTTTAAATCTCCAACCACTGGCAAAAGCATCGAAAATACGGTTCGATGGGGTTGAGATTCTTTAAGGATGAGTTTTCCTTTATGGTATTCCTCGATAATCCTTTTGGCTAAGGTAAGCCCGACTCCCCAGCCGTATTTCTTGGCAGTGACCCCGGGTTTGAAGATTTCACTAACCCGTTCCTTACTGATACCAACACCATTATCGGTAATTTCAATTTCTAAAAATTTTCGATCGGCTGGGACTAAGGTTCTGACCTTGATACTTCCTTCATCATCGCCAATCGCATCGATACTGTTTTTGATTAAATTCTCTAAGGTCCAGGAAATGAGAACATCGTCAATCTTAACCAAAGGGTTAGCATTGATTAATGTTTCAAAATCGATGCGTTTTGGTGCTCGGTGCTTGATAAACGAGATAGTTTTGATAACGACATCTTCAATTTTTTGTGCTTGCAATTTTGGCGGCAACCCGATTCGGCTGAATCGTTCCGAGACCTCACGAATCCGAGTCAAATCTTCTTCGACTTCAGTCAAATTCATTTCGCTGCGTCCGACCGAGTCGACTGGTTTTGTTTCTTTCCTCTCATGTTTCAGTACTTCCAGCCAGCCCCAGAGTGAAGAGATTGGAGTCGCCAACTGGTGTGCGGTCTCTTTAGCCAGAGCGGTCCAGATTTGCTCCTGCTCCCGACGTTTGTAAACTAAGATTCCCCATACCCCGAGTAAAAGAAAGGCAAATAATAATACTAATTGGAAAAAGGGATAGATACGCAGCAGCTTTTCCGCTTTGGATAATCCGTAATGAATGATACTCAGGGTATCACCCGATGCCACGGTTAGATAAATTGGTCGATGTTCATTGTCCAGCCGTTGCATTAATACTTTTAAACGGTCGGGAGATGGATTCTTTTCCTCAAGGTTGCGAAAATTGTTAGTGGGTTCACCCGAAGCATCAGCAATGATTACCGGAAAATCAATTTTTCTTATCACCTCATCAAAGATTATATCCAATTCTGCCGAGCCGGCATCAGATGGCTCAGCAATTCGGCTGAGATATTGGGCATAGATGCGGGAACGCACCTGAGTTTCTTTTTCCAGCCGGACCAGAAGCACCCTCGAATAAAAAAACCAAAGACCGGCTAAAATAATTGCACCAAAAACAAAATAACCTTGTAATAGTTTGGCACTAAAACGAAAACGTTTATCCATTGCTATTTATCAATCAATATACTAATACTTCTTTCAACCTGAGTCAAGCCGAATCGGGCAAATTGCTTAATCCAGAATTAGGATTGTAATCGAGGATTAAACCATCTTGACATCTGCTCAGATTGATACTATCTTTTATCTGTGCGCCGGTATTTTCCCTTGCTATTCATTCTTCTGTGCCATTGCGCCCGAACCGAACCAATCTGGGAATTCGACGGTATTCTATTCGGCAGTTATGTAAAAATTAAAGTATCAGAATCGAACCAGGCGATAGCAAAGCGGGCGGTCGATAAGGCATTTGCTGAAATGAAACGACTCGATTCGATATTTTCAAAATATCTGCCGGAGAGTGAAATCAATCGAATTAACCAGCAGGGTAAAGGGAAATTGTCAAAGGACTTAAAGGAATTACTGGTTAAGTCGGTCGAAGTTTCCGAAAAATCAAATGGCGCTTTCGATATAACAATTTCCCCTTTAACCCAAATCTGGCGTGACTATTCTATACAGGGTAAGATTCCGGATAGTGTTGAGATTAAACAGCAGATGAAATTTGTTGACTACCGGAAAATCAAGATTCAAAATGATTCGGTATATATGCCCAGCGGTTTTACGATTGATTTGGGTGGTATCGCGGTCGGTTATTGTGTTGACCGAGCGGTCGCGGTTTTGC
>JAOUPE010000261.1 GCA_029880025.1 Caldifarciminota bacterium | reverse complement strand
TTGGGATATACCGATTGGTGGTGGTAAGAGAGTTAAAGGCGGCGGTGCTTTGACTATGTTCAATAATTATTTCTATGCTTCAAAAGGCTCGAATACCGATGAATTCTATCGTCATTCCCTGCCGACGATTGCTACTACCCTTACCCCACCACCGCTGGCGACCGATGAAGGAATAACTGGTAATACAATTACGACCAATCAATTTGAACTCACAATCGCACCCAATCCAGCGATTAATGCTACTGCAGTTAAATACAATTTACCTAAGCCAGGTAGAGTGAGCTTAAGGCTTTATGACATCAGCGGCAAACTGATTAATGCTTACGGCAACTCGAATCTGTCTAAGAACGGTATAATTATGATTGATATGGAATCAATGCCTTCTGGTGTTTATATCCTTCGGTTCGATTCAGGTAAGATAACGGTTACCAGAAAACTGGTTTTAAAAAACTAACCCGGCGAAACTAAATCAAGGGGCTCGAATTTTTCGAGCCCCTTTTATTTTATAATGTCGTATCTAATAGAGGTTATGACCCAGTAATTAGTTCCCCAAGCAAAATTAAATATAAAATATAAAAATCAAATAGCCAGATGAAATACTATCTCTATTAAGATAGAAAAATTTATATCGTTTATTAATTGAATCTATAAAATAACAAAAGCATCACAGAAATTTTCCAAAACTAATTATTGACATAAGGTGGAATTTTAATATATTCTCAAAATATTGAATAACTATCATCACTGGCACGAGCGAACAAAGCTCAGAATGACCCAAACCCTTATAAAACATTTAAATAAAAGGAGTGTAAAATGAAAGCTTATTGTGTAAAATGCCGGGGAATGAGAGATATGAAGAATGAAAAAGAAGTAAAGATGAAGACCGGTCGCAAAGCAATGAAAGGCACCTGCGTGAAATGCGGAACCGGTATGTATAAGATTCTGCCCGGCTCGCCAGCAAAGGCAACTAAGAAGAAGTAGAAATAGTCCTCAATCTCTTAGCATAGAGCAGTAAAGCTCGTTTATTATTTTTGACGGGGTGGCAGCCCCAAAATAATTAACACTGAGAATATTCGGTTATTCTCAGAATATGGTATGTTTTAACTTCCTGATTATATTCTTTTCATTTGATTGACTCTGGTTTATCACCAATTATAATTTAATATGAAAATAACCCGATATCGCGAAAACGAAACCTATGCGAAAAAATTTCTTAATCAAATCAATTCGACAATTGACCGTAATATTAATTTTATGGAAGTCTGCGGCACCCATACCATGGTAATCTCAAGTTCGGGAATTCGACAATCTATCGATAAAAGAATTAAGCTGCTTTCAGGTCCGGGTTGTCCGGTCTGTGTCACACCCCAAGAAGACATTGACCTGGCAATCAGTTTAGCCGGGCAAAAAGATGTGATTATTGTTACTTTTGGTGATATGATGCGAGTCCCTGGTTCTGATTCTTCTTTGGAAAAAGAAAAGAGTAAAGGAAGAGATATTAGAATCGTCTATTCTGCCTTAGACGCTTTAAAAATTGCCCAATCGGAACGGTCAAAGAAAGTAATTTTTTTGGGGGTTGGTTTTGAAACCACTGCGCCGACCATTGCCGCTGCTATTATTTTAGCCAAAGAGAATAAAGTAAATAATTTTTTGGTCTTATCATTATTTAAACTGATTCCGCCGGCACTAAGAAAAATCGCCTCTGCTCCCAATCTTAAAATTGACGGGTTTATTCTACCCGGTCATGTCTCGACCATAATTGGTTCCAAACCTTATGAATTTTTAGCCAGGGAGTTTGCCAAACCTTGCGTAATCACCGGATTTGAAACTTTAGATATTTTACAGGCAATTTATTTACTCTTGAACCAATTACAAACCTTACCCAGCGTCGAAATCCAATACCGACGCAGTGTCAAACCCGAAGGCAATCCTCAGGCACAGAAAACAATGAATCAAGTTTTTAAAGTGACTGATTCGAACTGGCGCGGCATCGGTCAAATCGAAAATTCCGGGCTGGTATTGAATTCAGAATTACAAAATTTTGATGCCCTAACTTTTTTTGGGCTCAAGCCTAAAAAGGCAAAAATCAACCCGGCTTGCCGCTGCGGTGATGTCTTGTTAGGTTTAATCATTCCTCCAGAATGTAAACAATTTGCCAAAGCCTGCACACCTGAAAATGCAATTGGTCCTTGCATGGTATCATCCGAAGGTGCCTGCGCTGCTTATTACAAATATGAAAGGAGTTTAACCACGGATAAACACGGATGATTTACGAAGAATTGACCCATGAAATTCTTAATGTAGCATTTGAGGTTCATAATACATTAGGTTGTGGTTTCTTCGAGAAGGTTTATGAGAATGCAATGCTTTGTGAGTTTAAAAGAAGAAATATTGAATCTATGGCGCAAAAGGAAATGAAAGTTCGCTACAAAGGTGAGGAAGTAGGAGTATATTTTGCTGACTTCGTTATTGAAAATAAAGTAGTCTTGGAAATCAAAACCGTAGACAAAATTAGTAAAATCCACGAAGCACAACTACTGAATTATCTCAAGGCTTCAAATTATAAAGTCGGATTAATTCTCAATTTTGCCAGTACTAAATTAGAATATAAACGATTAATTCTTTGAATATATCCGTGTGCATCCGTGGTTACTAATATGAATAAAGATATAGTTACTTTAGCTCATGGTTCGGGTGGCAGGAAAATGCATCGTTTGATTAAAGAGTTGTTTCTTAAGTATTTTAGCAATCCGATTCTTGCCCGGCTTGAGGATTCAGCCGAAGTGGCTGAGCCACATCTGAAAAAACGATTTGCTTTGACGACCGATTCCTATGTGGTGCAGCCCGTTTTTTTCCCAGGCGGCGATATTGGTAAACTCGCGGTTTGCGGTACGGTAAATGACCTGGCAGTTAAAGGTGCTCTGCCAAAATATCTTTCGGCTTCGTTTATTATTCGCGAAGGATTTTCCCTAAATTATTTAGAAAAGATTTGCCAGTCAATGGCAAAAGCAGCCAAGGCGGCTAAGATTAAAATAGTAACCGGCGATACTAAAGTAATCGAACGCTCAACTCAGGAAGAAATTTATATTACGACTTCTGGGGTCGGAGTTTATAATAATAATTATCGGTTAGGAGCGGAAAAAGTTCAGGCGGGCGATTTGGTTTTAATTAACGGTGCAATCGGTG
>JAOUPE010000260.1 GCA_029880025.1 Caldifarciminota bacterium | reverse complement strand
CGAATTAATCTTTAGGTTTGCCTTGGCATCCAAGACCGCAGCTTTACTGATTTCGATTCCGGTGACTCGGGCAACAAATTCAGCCAGAATGATCGAGAATGTGCCCACACCAGAGAATAAGTCCAAGATATGTTCGGTCCCATTGGACGATAAAAATTTCAATACTTTCTTAGCAATGGTTTCAGTCTGGACAGTATTAACTTGAAAGAATGATTCAGCCGAAATTCGGAATTGCTTATTTAAAATCTTCTCATAATAGAAATCCTGACCATAAAGACAGCGGAATTCATCACCTAAGATTCGATTCGTCTTTTCTGGATTAACACTCTGGACAATCCCAACGATGTCAGGAAATTCCTGGTTTAACTTTTTATCGATAATTGGTTTAATTTTGTCTTGTTTGGTAACAAGAATCAAAAGATATTCACCGGTATTGAACCCTTGCCTTATTATGATGTGGCGTAGGTTGCCTTGATGTTTAATCTCATCATAGACTGTTTCTTTCGAATCTTTTATCACATTCTTTAAAAAACTTCGTATCCGGTCAAATTGTTCAGGATGAAGCAGGCACTTCTCGATATCAATAACTTGATGGGTCCTGCTTTTAAAGTATCCGATTTTTAAGGGAGGAGCTAAAGGATATTGGGTCTTATTACGGTAATGGAATTCGGATGGTGCTTTTTTGGGATTTTTGGCTGGCAAAAAAATCTTGCCGACTCGCTGCAAAGTCTCGTTGGTCAAAAGCTTCTTTAAAACGAGTTGAGATTCATAAGTAAGATGTTGAAAATTACAGCCACCACAAGAAAAGAAATAAACACAGGGTGGATTGGTTCGGAGCGGAGAGGGTTCAAGAATTTGTTTAATTCTGCCAATATAATAATCTTTCTTTTTAGTCTGGATTGAAACCAGCAGGCGGTCTTGCGGTGCGGAATATGGAACAAAAACTTTTATTCCGTTGTAGTTGCCAATTCCATCTCCACCATAAACAATCTTATCGATGGTCAGTTCAATCACCATGAGGTGATAGTTTTTCGCACAATTTCCAAAGAGAGTTTTGCCAGTGCTTTTTCAATTCCGGTTTCTTCGGATTCAGCATTTGGGTCATAGGTAATCCAGGCTGAGACCGGTCCTTCCCAGATTATATCTGATGTTACCCGGTCTTCACACCGACCAGTGGCATCAATCGTTATCCGATAGGCATAAACGTTCTGGTCAGCATCATAGGATTGAGGGATTTTGTTGTAACCGGTGATTTGACATTCCAGCACGACATCCGCATTTTCGATACTGGTAATGCGGAGATGGCGGTCTTTATTAAAATCTTCGGTTAACTTCTCGGTTAAGGCTTCTTCTAAACCAGGTCGGATGGTTTGATTCTCAACCAAGGGTATCGCAATCGTCTTAAGATGGGGAGCGATTAAGGCTTGGGTGGAATAGCCGCAACAATTCAAAAGAAAAAAGATTGTAAATAATAACCAGTAAATATTCCGAATTAACATGAATAAATAGTCTATAAAATTTTCCGACTGTCAAGCAGAAGCCGAATTAAAATTAATAACTTAACCAGGCTTGACAATTGGACAATTTTTCTTAGAATTCGATTTAATGATTGAGTTCTCCGATGTTTCCAAAATCTACGGAAACTTCTGGGCAGCGCTCAGCGATATCAATATCAAAATCGACCAGGGCGAATTTGTTTTTGTCACCGGTCCAACCGGTGCCGGTAAGACGACATTATTACGATTAATTTACCGTGACGAGCTACCAACTAAGGGTATCGTTAAGGTCTTCGGTCATAATCTTACGACCCTGCGAAAAAAGATAATTCCTGAGCTGCGCCGCCAGATTGGTATCGTGTTTCAGGATTTTAAACTTCTCTACGAACGGACCGCCTACGAAAACCTGGAATTTTCCTTACGCGTAATTGGGATACCAAAATCGGTAATTAAAAAGAAGATATCCGATACGATGGAACGGCTCGGCATCGGACATAAAAGTGATTCTTATCCTTTTGAACTTTCGGGCGGTGAGCAACAAAAGGTCTCTTTAGCACGGGCTTTGATTAAGGACCCTTTGATACTGCTTGCCGACGAGCCAACCGGTAATATTGACCCGGATGGTGCGGCTGAAATTCTAAATATATTTCGAGAAATAAATTATACCGGCACAACCGTGATTATGGCGACCCATAATACAAAACTTGCCAAATCGAGTCGAAAAAGATGTATCGCTTTAGATAAGGGTAATCTGATATCGGATGGCAGCATTTAATTTTATTCTCAGCGAATCGGCACGTAACCTGATACGTAACCGAGGTTCTTTTCTACTCTCGACCATCGTGCAGGCGATTTGTCTTTTACTATTTTCATTATTTGTTTTAATAACCATAAACATATTTCGCTTTATTGGCGGCGCCCAGCGCCGTATCGAAGTCTATGCATTTCTTTATGATAAAGCGGATAGTACAAGTTTGATGGAAAATATCCGTCTTTTACGCGGGGTCGCCGATGTTCGTTATGTTTCCAAGGAAGAAGCCTTAGCCGAATTAAAAGAAGAATTAAAGGAGACTACTTCCCTGGTCGAAGTCTTAGGTAAAAACCCTCTACCCGCCTCATTTCGGATTCAGCTGGAACCTGGCAGTAGAACTCTGGAAGAGCTTGAGAGAATTGAAGAGAAGATTTCGATACTACCTGGTATCCGAGAAGTCTGGTCAGGAAAAGAAATTATCCGGCGACTCGCCAAAGCGGTCCGATTGGTCATCGGCATCGATATTGCCTTACTGGTAATCGTTGCCATTTCAATCGTCTTTATCTCTTTTCAGACCGTCGAGTCGACCATATTACTCAGAAGCCGAGAAATTGAAATCATGCGACTGGTCGGTGCCTCCGAATCAACCGTTCGTTCACCGTTTCTCTTGGAAGGTTTAGTGCAGGGTTTTGCTGGGGGTATCATCGCCTCACTTCTGGTTACCGCATTTTACCAAATAACTGCAGTTCAAACCCAAATCATAGTATTTCCTTACTTAACCCTGTTTGTGACGAATATTGTTTTTGGTTGTATCTTAGGTCTGATTGGCTCAAATATTGCCTTGACCCGAATCTTAAAATGACCGGTTTTGATTGATAAACCTAATTTTAGTATGTCGATTGCTTCAGCTAATAGTCGTTATCTAAATAAGTTCTTTGCCAT